>DTTI01000058.1 GCA_012964825.1 Candidatus Neomarinimicrobiota bacterium | reverse complement strand
GCTATAACATCGTCAATTTTGTTCAACACTTCAAGAGAACGGTCGGCCTCCTCAGCCGTCAGGTCATTTGAATCGATCTTTCTGTTTACTTCTCTTATCCAGTCGAAAACTTTCCCCATGGCTTTAGCTATATTCAGGTCGTTATTCATCGCTTTCCTGAATTCATCCAACACCAACATAGGAAGATCAGACTCATTTCCAGAAGAACTCGTTGCAAGCTTTTCCAGCCTGCGTCTGAAATCCTGAAACCGGTTAACAGCCTGATTTGCAGCCAGAATATGTTCTTCTGTTAGATCCACCTTATGTCTGTAGTGTGATGAGGTGAGCAGATAACGAATGGCCGAAGCGGTGTATCCCCTGTTTATCAAATCAGTGATGGTATAGAAATTCTGAAGCGATTTGCTCATTTTGGCTCCATTCACCAGCAGGTGTTCACAGTGCAACCAAAAGTTGACAAACAATTGGTCGGTAGCACAGACACTCTGGGCAATTTCATTCTCATGGTGAGGGAAAATCAGATCAACACCACCACAATGAATATCGAATTCTTCACCAAGATATTTCATGGACATAGCGGAACATTCTATATGCCACCCGGGCCTGCCTCGCCCCCAAGGCGAATCCCACACGATCTCACCGTCCTCCTCTTTCCACGCCTTCCAAAGGGCGAAGTCCTGAGGATTTTCCTTACCGTATTCATCTTCAGCCACCCGATCCGTGCTGGAAAGTTGCGTAATGTCAATACGGGAAAGCCTGCCATAATCCGGAAACGAGCCAATCTTAAAAAAGACAGACCCGCCATCTACAACGTAAGCGTAATCTTTGTCTATAAGCTTTTTGATGAGATCAATCATGTCACCAATGTGATCGGTGGCCGCAGGCAGCACCTCAGGTAGATCTATATGAAGAGATTCGGCGTCTTTTTCGAAAGCTGTACGGTACTTAGCCGTCAGTTCTAATAAAGATTTCCTTTTCTCACCGCACTTTGCGATAATCTTGTCATCTACATCTGTAATGTTCATAACATGATTAACATCGTAACCGAGGAAACGGAGATACCGTTTCACAAGATCGAAAAAGAGGAAGGCGCGGAAATTACCGATGTGAGGAACATCGTAAACGGTCGGTCCGCACGAGTACATCCGGACAGTCTCGCCATCCAGTGGCTTGAAAGTTTCAAGCTCCCCGGAAAGTGTATTAAACAGTTTGAGACTCAAAACGGTTTGACAGGCTTAAGCATATCGGCATCGATGTGGACTGAAATGGCTTGCTGAATACCGTCCACGCGGATTACAAAGCGGGTCTCCCCTGCTTTCCTTGAAAGAATACCTCGCACGCCCACTAAGGGACCGCCACCGATTTCAACTTCATCACCAATATCAAAATAGTCATGGGCATCAGGAACATAACCTCCCTCCAACATTTGCCTTACAGCTTCCACCTGTTTATCGGGAACGACGGCATAATTACTTCCGATTTTAACAATATGGTGAACACCGTAAGTCTGAAGTACATACAGCGTCTCATTCAACGGTATGCGAGCGAAGAGATAACTCCTAAAAAGGGGCATCCATACCCATTTTTTGCGATCTTTCCAGAACCTTAAGCGCTTAACTAGCGGAAGATAACATTCTATTCCTTTCATCTTGAGTTCGCTGTCGGCTGTCTTTTCATGCCGCGGTTTGGTATAGATTGCTAGCCAATGTTTTTCCCTGCCGTTATTTTCCATGGAGTGCCATTTCACAAAGTTTCAAAACAAGATCTTCAAACGAGATTCCCATTATCGACGCCGCTTTCGGCACCAGACTTGTATCGGTCAGTCCTGGGAGGGTATTTACCTCCAGACAGAAGAAACTGTCCTCCGGAGTGAGCCTGAAATCGACACGGCTGTAGTGGCGGCAGCTTAGGAGGTTGTGAATGGCAAGAGAAGACTGAGCCAATTGACTGGCCAAAGCCGCAGGCATCTCAGCCGGACAAATGTAGTTAGACATCCCCGCTGTATACTTACACTCATAATCATAATGATCGTGAGATGGGAGGATTTCAATGCAAGGAAGAGTTTCTTCGCCCAATATGCCTATGGTGAGTTCCCGGCCGGGAATATATTCTTCCAATAGAATACCGCTATTGCACTTTTCAGCTGTCTGCACAGCTGGCAACAGTTTAGCTTCTGATTTCACAATCGTAAGTCCAACAGTACTCCCCTCACCGTTGGGTTTTACGATCAAAGGATAGTTACGGTTCTTTTCACCGAAGGCTTCGAAGTCTTCACTACTAGAAAAAAAATCCCAGCCCGGAGTGGGAAGTTCATTCTCAACCATCAGCTTTTTTGAAGCCAATTTGTCCATTGCCAGGGCGGATGCATCAGGTCCTGAGCCGGTGTAGACAATGCTCTCCTCTTCGAGAATACGCTGAACAGTCCCATTCTCACCTTCTCCACCGTGAAGAGCCATAAAAACAACGTCAGCCTCGAGAAGGTTCGCAAGGTAATTCCGGATGTCCCCTTCATAATCACAGGCGAACACATCTGTCCCTGTCCGCTGAAGAGCCCCGACCACCGCTTCGCCACTATGGAGAGAAACCTCCCGTTCGGCAGAGTTCCCGCCCATGAGGACAGCAATTTTCACCGTTGTGCCTCCTCTAAATCGACAATATGTTTAGCACAATCACTTAAATTGTCTCCAACAAAATCGGCTGAAAGTTTCCCATTCAAGATTTCTCTTTCAGTCCTCTGTCCGTTACCTGTCTTGACCAATATCGATTGCACACCAACAGCATTTGCCGCCGCCACATCCGCTACCGAATCACCAATCATATAAGAAGAAGTGAGATCAATTCCATGATCGTCTGCCGCTTTTGTGAGCATTCCAGTAGCCGGTTTCCGGCAATCGCACCGATCCTCAGGAGTATGGGGGCAGTAATATTTATCAATAAGGAATAGCTCGTGCTTCTCAAGCAATGAATCAAGTTTATTATGAATGGCCTTCAAGGCCGTTTCTTCAATCAAACCTCTCCCTATACCCGATTGGTTGGTTATCAATATGAAGGGCAGTCCGGTAGCAGATAAGGTTTTAAGTGCATCTATGGTCTCGGGATGAAGCTCATAATCGTCTGGTGAAGAAATATAACCGGGATCCGGATTTAAGGTTCCATCCCTGTCAAGAAAAATGGCCCCCATTTTTTCAGAATCATGTATTCGGGGCGCTTCTTCAGATTTCACATCGCTCAGTTTGAGAGAACTTTTCAGAAAATAGTAGGCACCTATCACAACAAGGGGAACAAAACCGACAGCATGGTTAATGATGGCATATGCCTGTGCTGGAGCTTGTGCCACAGCAAAAACCTCTACCAGCATCAAAACTGCACCGGCATGGTATGTCCCAATAAAACCGGGAGCTGAAGGGAGTGTAATTACCATTGTTACCGAAACCAAAAGAATCCCCAATTGAAGCCACGACAGATCAATACCTAAAGATCTTGCACAAAGCCAAGTAATTCCCCAGTACATAAGCCATAGAGAAACTGAATAGAAAACCAGAGATACCGGTCGCCTGATTTTTCTGAGCGTCACCAACCCTTCTATAAATGAATGAAACATCTTCTTCATGCGAATCCCAACACCACGCTGAAGGACAGCTATATTTTCCATTTTCTCCACCCAATCGTGGTGTGAAGCAGAAATCCAAAAGAGAGCAGCTGAAACAATGATCACAACCGCCGAAAGGGTGAGCCCGCTGTTCGCCAGCCACTGTGGAATATCATAAGATGAAAATAACGCAAGTATCAAAAACATGATGCCCAGCATGTCTACAACACGCTCAATGACAATGGTACCAAAAGCTGTGGAGAAGGTTACAGAATGTTCGTTACGGTTCAGGGCATAAGCTCTTAAGAACTCCCCTAACCTTAATGGAAGGACGGAGTTGCCAAAATAGCCGATCATAGTAGCGGCAAAGAGTGGGTGTGTCTTTACATCTTTTATGGGAGAAAGGATAATGTGCCACCTGAGAGCCCTCACCCAGACACTAACGATCATCACTATAACAGCAATAAGAATCAATATCCAGTCCACAGACCTTAAGACTGTCATGAGGCTGCCAAAATCCATCTGGCGAAAAGCGAAATAGAGGCCCCCCACGCTGAACAAGATTCCGATTATTACTTTTTTCACGCTAGTCCCGCAAGTCTATAATTTCACTGGCAGTCAGTTTTCCCATTTTAAGATCTTCTGGGTTTACTAGAGGTCCCACTGACAGAACATCCACATAGATCTCCAAATCTTTTCCCGAAACTGCCTTTATGGTTTTTGGCATCCACTCATTCTCCTTTACTGAGATCCAAAGACGGTCAAAACCAACAAGCGTTTCAGGAATAAGGCTCAGGCTGATCTGTTCATTATTGACTTCTATATTTTCTACTATAAAGCCGCCGAAATCGCTTAGCAGTACGGCAAAGAGGTTTGACGGATCACGGCGGTTGAAGTAATCAATGAGTACCTGATCCTCTTCCGGATACCTGACACTCAAAACAGAATTCTGTATAAGTACATTCATAAAAGGAAGGTCAAGGCTGAGATAATTTCTGCCTAAAATTTTCAGCGTCCCCTTCCCTTCCCATGACTCTTCATCAAGACGGTAGAACCAGAACACCTCAAAGGTGTGACCCTTTTTATCAAGTAAAGTGGCTGAGATGTCGTACAAGATTTCCTTATCAACCTGAAAAGCACCGATGCTGCTCAAAACAGAAAGTCCCACAATGGGGACGAGAAGATGTTTCAGTGAAAACAAATTATCCTCAAGACGATTCATCGTCATCCAGCACTTGAAGATAGGATTCGTCAACAAGAACCTCTCTCGCCTTGCTGCCAGTGAAAGGACCCACAATGCCAAGCTGTTCCATCTGATCAATGAGACGGGCTGCCCGGGAATAGCCGACCCTGAAACGCCTCTGGATTAGGGAAATGGATCCCTGCTGGTGAGTGATCACAAGGCGAATAGCTTCTGTGAGCAATTCATCCTGACCATCTTCAGATCCACTAAGCTCTCTTTCTATACCTAGCTGTGTCTTTGTACCCTCCAGCTTTATTTCATCGGCTGTCGGCTGTGACTCAATGTGCGTAACTATCCTGTTAATCTCTTCAAGTGTAACGAAAGAATTGTGAAGCCGGATTGTATCAGATGTGCCGGGTGGCAGGAAAAGCATATCACCTCTGCCCAGCAGTTTTTCAGCACCATTCATATCAATGATTGTCCGAGAGTCAACCTTTGTCGCAACCTGAAATGCTATCCGAGCTGGGAAGTTTGCCTTAATAACACCGGTAATAACGTCCACTGAGGGTCGTTGTGTTGCCAGTACAAGATGGATACCCACAGCACGAGCCATCTGGGCAAGGCGGGCAATAGATTGCTCAACCTCCTTCGGCGCCCTCAGCATTAGGTCAGCCAATTCGTCAATTATCACCACAATGTAGGGCATGTTTTCCAGGCTGCTGTCTTTATTCGATTTGTCTCGGTATTCCTGGATATTTCTCACCACAGCATCAGCCAGCACATCATATCTTCGCCCCATCTCCTTTTCAGCGGCACGGAGAGCAAGAACAGCATTCTCAGGTGTTGTAACCACATATTCATCAATATCTTCAGCGGTGATAAGGTGATGTTTTTCAAGCGTTCTGTAAGCCGCCATCTCCAGCTTTTTTGGATCGATCAAAATGAACCTGACTTCCTGAGGGGTTGAACGGTAAAGTAAAGATGAGACAATTGTGTTGATGCAAACCGACTTACCTGAACCAGTAGTTCCCGCTATGAGCAGGTGCGGCAATTTATCCAGTGCAATAATGTAATTCTCTCCACTGGTTGTTTTGCCAAGAGCTACGGTCAATTTGGAGGCAGATGAGATAAACTTTTCAGAATTGACAACGGAACGCATATAGACAATGGAGGGATTCTCATTGGGGATTTCAATGCCGACAGAAGATTTGCCTGGGATGGGCGCAATCACACGCACTCTTGGTGCTCTCATGACACGAGCCAGATCATCTGAAAGCTGAACAAATTTATTGACGCGAACACCTTCAGCCGGTTCAACCTCAAACAGGGTAATGACCGGTCCGGGAGCAATGTTGACCACATTCCCTTCAACGCCAAAAGTCGCCAGAGACTGTGTAAGAAAATCAGCCTTATCCACAAGTTCGCTATCGGAGGCACTGGGGGTAACTTCCTCGTAATGGTCAAGATAATCGACAGAAGGAAGCTGATAAGCTTTTTTTGGTGCATCTTCTACGGTAGCATTAAAATCGATCTCCTCCTCAATCACTTCCTGTCCGATTGTGTACTCCCCTGCACGCTCTTCATCCATTGCGGGGGCCTGTGGTTCTTCAGCAGTTTCTTCTTTCTCAACTTCCGCCTCTGGTTCATTAACATCAAAAAATGTCTCCTCTTCCTTCGGCGGATTGACCTCGGTCTCTTCAACTTCGATACCGGCCTCTTCTTCCAGTTCCTCCGGAACTTCAACCTCTTCCACTTCTGGTTCATCTGGCTGAGCGAGAACTTCATCCTCGAAGTCCCGTCTTTCCCGAAGCTGGCCAAGCAGTTTTTCTGTATGTTCTCTTTTCTGAGTTTCCACGCTTTTTTCAGGCTGAATCTTCTGCCCCCGTTTGACCACACCTGAAAAAAAGGTGACAACCTTCTCTACATGATCATAAAAATTCCAGTTAAAGTATCCCCGGACAACTACAAATGAGCTGGCTAGCAAAAGAATTACGGTACCGATGGTGCCAAGAAAATCGTGAAATAGTTTTGCCAACATGGCACCAACAAGTCCGGAAGCCTGGTAGCTTTCTGCATCCTTGGTAACTACCATCAATCCCAATAATACTGAGACGATGAGTCCCATGAGAAGCGTATGAACAGTCAGTTTTCCAAGAAATTTGGGGGTCTTTTTGCTAAACAAAACCCATCCCCAAGCAATGCCGATGATAGGTAATATAAAAGAGACATAACCGACAGCCATCTTGATGAAGAAATGGCCAATATAGACGCCAAAGATCCCCGCCCGATTGGAGATGGCAATGTTGGGTGAAATGGTGGGTTCTTCAGCAGCATCATAGGTCATCAAACTAAGCAAAACAAAGAGAGATACCAGAATAAGAAGTATACCGATGATTTCTCTCTTGCGATCCATATCGTCCTTTAAACTTTTTCCGTGGCTGTACCTTTCGTCCAAAAAGGGGTCTTCACCACTTTTGCCGGCATTACTTTTCCACGGATATCTATTTTCAGCTCCGAGCCAGTTGAAGCATGGGAACTGTCCACATAGGCCATCCCAATAGACTTACCCAAGGTTGGAGAATGTGTCCCGCTGGTGACACTGCCGATTGTGTTCCCGTTAAACATGGCAGAATAACCGTGGCGAGCGATGCCTCGGTCCAAAAGCTCAAAACCGATGAGCTTACGTTCAGGCCCATTCGACTGCACTTTGGCAATGGCAGCTTTGCCAATGAAATCACCTTTTTCCAGTTTGGTGATCCACCCAAGCCCCGCTTCAATGGGGTTTGTCTTTTCATCAATGTCGTTACCATAAAGACAGTACTTCATCTCAAGGCGGAGTGTATCCCTGGCACCGAGACCGACAGGTTTGACGCCCAGGGAAGCACCTTCTTCAAGCAAAATGTCCCAAACTGGCTCCGCCTCTCCCCCGTCAACGTAGATCTCGTAACCAAGCTCTCCCGTATAGCCGGTTCTTGCACAAATCACTTCAATTCCTGCAACTACCGATTGGCAGTGCCAGTAGAATGGCAAAGATCGCACATCTTGAGTGTTATTCACCACCTTGCTTAAGAGCTCTAGCGACTTAGGTCCCTGAACGGCCACCAGCGAAAAATCATCAGATCTGTCTTTAAGTGATACCTCGCCCTGAAGATTGCTCTCCAGCCATCCCAAATCCTTCTCAATATTGGATGCGTTTACTACCAAAAGGTAGTGGTCGCTAAAACGGTACAAAACACAATCATCTATAATTCCACCATTTTCATTACAAATCGCTGTGTACTGGGCCTGATCGGTTTGAATGGTAGCAACATTATTGGTTGTCACTCGCTGCAAGAAAGACGACGCTCCCCTCCCGCTGATAACAAATTCGCCCATATGAGATAGATCGAAAAGACCCACCGCTTCCCTCACAGAGGTATGTTCATCTATGATGCCAGAGTACTGCACAGGCATCTCAAACCCGCCAAAAGGGACCATCTTTGCACCGAGGGACAGATGGTAGTCATAGAGGAAAGTTCTTTTTCCTGTTTCACCCACAAGTTCAAGCCTCACAATAGGCTTTAAAGCGGTCCATTCCTTCGCGAATGTCATCCAGTTGGATACCAGAATAAGCGAACCTGACATAATGCTCTTTCTCATCAGGTAATGGCGTGCAGAAATGGCTCCTAGGGCAGAAGGCCACACCTGTCTCCTTTAGAACAGCTTCCTGCAATTCGCTGCTGTTCCGAAAACCTTTTTTCACCACCACTTTCGTCACTTTCGGGAAAAGATAAAATGTGGATGAAGGCGACCCCACTGAGACACCTTCAATACCGTTCAGCAAATCACGGGCAACGTCTCTCCGGACACGAAGTTCATCAGTGATAGGTTTGCACATTTCCGCGCCGCCTTCCAAGGCTTCGATCATGGCCCACTGGGCAAAGTGATTCGTGCACGATTCATCATTTACGTTCAGTTGACCAATGATTTCCATTACTTCCGGAGGTCCAATGGATGCACCAACGCGCCATCCTGTCATGGCGAACCGCTTGGAAAAGGTATATAATATAACGGTCCGTTCCGCCATCCTGGGAATTGAAGCTATGGACTCTGACTCACCTTCATATCTTGTTTCGAAATAGGCTTCATCGGAGAGGACCCACAGGTCATTTCCCATGCAAATTTCAGCCAGCGCCTCCAGTTCGTCGTGGGGAGATTCTGCCGCGGTGGGATTGTGGTGATTATTAAATATCAGCATGGAGGTTTTCGGTGAGATGTTCGACTTAAGCTGATCCAAATCCAGCAAAAACTTTCCTCTATTATCAATATAATTATACGGAACAGCCTTGCCCCCATGGAACTCGATCATCGATTCATAAATGGGAAAGCCGGGGCTGGGATAGAGCACTTCATCTCCCGGTTCCATAACAGCAAGAATGAATTTGCCTATAGTGGGTTTCCCACCTGGTTGGACAATAATATTCTCCATGGAATAGTCTATGCCCCTCAGTTTACCCACATCATCGGCCAGTGCTTCTCGGAGTTCGGGAATACCGGGCGGTGGGCAGTACCCGGTCTTTCCATTTTCAATTGCACGGTTCATGGCGTCAACCACCCGCTGCGGTGTCGGTATGTTGAAATCACCGATATGGAACGGGAAAACTTCATTCCCCGCCGCCTTCCATTCAGCTGCCTGTCGTGCCACTTCAAAGGCTGATTCGGTTCCCAAACTTTCTAGTCTCGCAGCAAATTGCATTTCAGCTCCTACAGTTTAGTCAACGCTATTTTCACAATTTCTTCAACGTCCCCGCTAAGCTGATCTTTCCTCTGCATATCAGAAAGAACGCGAAAACCGTCCGAACGGTGGAAACCGAGAGCAGTGAGTGTGGCCAGGGCATCAGCAAACTGGTCCGGCACTTCTCCGTCCAGTGTCATAACATCGTCATCCCCGGTTACCACAAATTTATCTTTCAGCTCTACAATAATCCGTTTGGCTGTTTTGGATCCGATGCCCGGTAGCGCCGTCAGGGACGCCACGTCTCCCGCTACAATCCGTCTTTTGAATTCATCAGGGCTGGCGCCGGAGAGAATTCCCATGGCTAGCTTAGGCCCAATCTTGGAAATACCGATAAGCATCTTGAACAGGGTCAGTTCATCTTCGTCTCCGAAACCGTAAAGTTCCATGGCGTCTTCCCTGACTTTGAGGTAGGTACGGATTTCCACCTCTTCACCTACCTTTGGAAGACGATCAGCGGTAGGAACGGAGAGTACTACGTAAAAGGCAACACCGCGAACATCCACCACAACATTTGTAGCGGATTTCGACTTCACTTTCCCCCGTAAAGAATGTATCATTCAGCCATGACCTCCGGCTGGTGGAGATGGCAAAGGGCCGTGGCTAGGGCGTCAGTGACGTCGTGCTTCTCCGGGGGTTTTTCCATTTCTAAAATAGAGGTAACCATATACTGGACCTGCTCCTTGGATGCGTTGCCGTTCCCTACAACGGACATTTTGATTTTCCGCGGTGAATATTCGTAGCACGGCAGATCCTGATGAGCCGCCGCCAGCATCACAACGCCCCGTGCCTGGCCCAACACTAGGACTGTCTTGACGTTATTTCTGTAGAATGCTTCCTCGATAGCAAATTCAGTAGGAGTGTAACGATCAATAATATCTTTAATGCCATCATAGAGAACACACAATCGGTCATGAATATTTTTCTTTGACGGAGGAGAGATGGCTCCCCATGTAATCACACTGATGGCATCACCGTCTGATTCTATGACACCATAACCGGTGGTAGAAATACCCGGATCTATACCGATGATTCGTCTCATTTAACTCACCTCTTCTATTTCAGCATCATCAACATCGAAATTGGCTGAAACCTTTTGAACATCGTCATGATCGTCAAGCACTTCCAACAGTTGAATCACCCTTTTTGCAGTCTCACCCTCAACGCTCACACTACTTTGAGGCATCTGCATTATCTCTGATGATTTTACTGAAAATCCGTCAGCTTCCAGCTGTTCGCGGACTGTTATCATCTGATCAGGTGCCGATTCAACCACATAAACATCGTCTTCATCTGAAAAGTCATCACCCCCGCCAGTTAGGATGGAATCCAAAAGTGATTCCTCATCAACGCTGATTTTCTCGATGGTGATTAACCCTTTCCTTTTAAACATCCATGCCACGCATCCCGTTTCACCCAGATTTCCCCCGTGCTTGGTAATGAGGTGTCTCAGTTCGGCCACAGTTCGCTTACGGTTATCGGTTGTCACTTCCACCATAACGGCAACTCCGCCGGGACCGTAACCTTCAAATATTGCCTCCTCGTAGGAAATACCAGGAAGCTCACCAGTCCCCTTTTGGACGGCACGCTTAACATTGTCCGCCGGCATGTTGGCTGCTTTCGCAGAAAGGACGGCCTGTCTCAGCCTGGGGTTGGCATCTTCATCTCCACCACCTAGCCTGGCGGCCACTGTGATCTCCTTAATGATCTTTGTGAACACCTGTCCGCGCTTTGCGTCTACAACGGCTTTCTTGCGCTTGATCTGTGCCCATTTGGAATGACCGGCCACGATTAACCTGTCCGGACGAAAGAAGTGATGAGAAAATCAGGCGGAAAGGTATATAAGACTATACACCGCTCCGAGGTCGATGTTTCCAGGTACAAGACGGCAGAAATTTATCCAGATGATGATTGGAGGACAACTCTTTTCCCGCATTTCATTGACGACTAGGTGGTTGGTTTTTCCTCACTTTCGTCCGTATGATCCACGCTGCCCGGTGACCCAGAGCGACTATCCGCTGCCGGGCCTTTTCAGCGTTACCCCGGGATCGGAAATTCCCCACCCTAACCTTATAGTTGGGCGAATCAAAGATAACATACACCTCATTCCCGTAAAGAGAGGATAGTTCCATCACTAACAGGTTGGCCTCCTTTAAATCTTGTGTTGAGATCACCTGAACACGATAACCTTCAACAACGGTGTCCGTTTCGACAGGGGAAAACTGAGGTGGCAGCGGCTCGTCTGGCTTTAGTATAACAGGTAATTTGATCTCCGGCTCTTTCAGGGTAGCAGGATCAAAACTTTCATCAAACCTGACCTTCTTTTTCTGAGCTAGAAGAAGTGAAACGACGGCCAGAAGCGTGATGATTCGCTTCATTTTACAGCGGCCTCAGCGAATTGGAATCGAGCCACCCTTTCTTACCGTCGATGAGTTCGATCTCAATCCACGGATACTGACGGCTTGAGATCTCCGCCTTCGTCCCTTCGTGGATGACAAAAAGGAGGTTACTGCTTTTGGACGGCGCCGTGTATACCCGTCCCTCTTGGGCAACCACAACGCCCGTTTCTATGTCCGAAATATCAAAGTAGATATCGGCGAAAACAGCCGAAAAAAGTATCACCATGACCAATCCGGCCGAAGAAGCAGTCATAAGGATTTGTGAAAGGCGATTTTTAAAAAATCTCGCAAAAGCGGACAGCATGGCGGCTCCGAGCAGAACTGAGCTGATAGTCATGAGCCACTGAGATGGCGAAAAGGATTGCTTCAAGGCACCGTACCATTTCAGCAAAAAGAAAGGTTCCGGTACACGTACCCTGTCCACAATCCTGGCGTTGGCAACGCTAAGATTAAACTTAAGATCGCTATCCCTGGGGTTCAGTTCCAAACCTTTCTCATAGGCCCATATGGCGTTCCCCAAGTCTCCCAACTGATAATAGGCATTCCCGAGATTGTAATAGAGATTCGTATGGCCGTATCCTTGATTTATCAATTGATTGTAGAGGTCTGCAGCCTCACTGTAATACTGGTTGCTGTAGAAACTATTGGCTTCCATAAAGAGAGAGTCAGCATAAGAACTTGCCCGAATTACTGTGGTGAAAGTCAAAAGACATATGAGCCTCACGACAGTTTTCACAATTGCCCCTCTATTCCCCGTAGCAGGTCTACCGCCCGATAAGCAAGCTCTGAAGCGGAAGCGTCGTCAGCAGCTGATGGTGCAAACCGCCCCATACCGCAAATTTCAAGAAGGGCTAACAACTCCTTCAAGGTGGACTTGTCCACAACGTCCTGAAGTTTCTTTTCCAGGATGCGCCCATCAAGGCCCACACCCGGCAGCCCCATCCGGTCCGAGAAATAACTATAGATGGTCTGCTCCACCTTCTCATAATCGTCGTCCTCCACTTTCAAAAGAACCTTCTTCGCGCGCCGAAGAGTGCCTCGCACACGAATAGCTCCCTGCCGCTCCACTCGACTGCTCTGAACCAACTCCACAACATTAGGGGCAAAAAACATTGCAACAGCCAGTAGGTTCATAAGCCAGAAAGCCCGGGGCACAATCCGGTTAGAGATACTTCGTATCCGAACTGGCTCCTGACGGATGTAACGAATATCCTGGCTCAAAAGGGCAATCTCCTCTTTCGTCAAACCACTGCTTTCGGTAATGGCGCTCACGGCAGGGGTTACAAGAACGGGGATGGGATCGGTCTCCGTGGTGAGCCATTTCCCGGTTTTCGGCTCTAAATAGACAAGTTCTACTGAAGGGAGTATGATCTTCCCTTCCCATCGGGGAATGAGAATATATTCCCACGACCGTTTTCCCGAAATCTCATCTCTGAACGGATCCTTGTCCATGGATGTTTTGGGACTGAAAACTTCCAGCCCACCGGGAAATTCTGGCTCTGGCAGCTGAAAAAGACCAAGATTGCCCGTACCGGAAAGTTCAACAGTAAATGCCAGTGCTTGATTAGCAACCACAGAAGTTGTATCCACACTCGATGTAAGACGAAATTCACCAACGGCACCTGTAAAATCGGCCGATTTACCAACTTCTGGCACCGGTTTCACACGGAAAGTCAACTCGTCTGATCGAACTATCTGCTGCTTTGTCCTCGAAAAGAACGGATCTGAAAAGAAATTGTCAAACAGCGAGAATTGGCGATTACGGGACGGAATTTCTATGGTACAGTTCAGGATCATCGGTTCAAGAGTGAGATCTCCATACGTTGTGGGAAAGAGGGCAACTTTGTAGAGCGTGGCAATACGATAACGAACACCGTCAATACTCGTCTCTCTCAACGT
Organism: Candidatus Neomarinimicrobiota bacterium; assembly: GCA_012964825.1. Taxonomy (NCBI): domain Bacteria; kingdom Pseudomonadati; phylum Fidelibacterota; species Fidelibacterota bacterium. The sequence continues at coordinate 60,307 of DTTI01000058.1, read as the reverse complement.
TGGTTGCTTCGGTGCATACAGCTCTTCCTGCCAGAAGCCGACGCCCTGCGGTTTTGACTCAACGGCGTACCGCCTCAAGTTCACGCGCGTGTACAATTTGTAGTGAACCGTCACCTGCTCGCCCTGGAAGATCTCTTCCTTGTCAGGTTCGGCAATGAGGAAAATGAGCGGCACCTGTGGATCTTTTTGGGAAGATTGACCACCAGAACCGGCAGCAGAACGGCTACCGGACTGCAAAACCGTCAGAATGATAGGTTCGGTCTCTATCAGTTTGCCATCCACCTCAACCGTCAAAACTGGGATTGTCAACGATCCATGTCTATTTGGAATGAGCGTCCAGGAAAGTGTCTTGGAGCTGGACATCTTGCCGTTCACCCATTGAAAACTGCTTGACTGCCCAGGGCCTGAAATAACAGTGAATTCTTTGATGGCACTAATATCAAGTTTTGGGAAATCATTCGACTCTTCAGCCGTCACTTTCAGCGACACTGTCTCGTTGAGGGTAATTCTATTCTGATCAATGGCGGCATAAACTTTTATCTCCGCCCAAGCGGACTGAGCGACAAATAGTGTGAGGAATACCAGCTGGAATCTCATTTACCAGTCCTTCGCCAGCTTCTTTGAAAGGGCATGGCCCAGTTTCCGCTTCATTAGGTTTTCTTCATCAGCTTTCAAAGCGTCCAGGATCGCTTCCGCATTAGGCTTGACCTGCTGAGGTTCCTGCTCTTGCTGATCTTCAGGAATCTGGTTTGGATCTTGCTCTTCTTGGTCTTCCGGCTGTTGAGGTTGCTGTTGTTGGTTTTGATCTTCTTTCTGTTCATCATTATCAGACTGCTGGGGTTGAGATTGCTGCTTGTTCTGCATCTGTCTGAGCATTCGCTGGGTCAGTTCATAATTGTACTTTGCATCCATGTCCGATGAATCAAGTTGTATAGCCTTCCTAAAGGCCATAAGGCTCTCTTCAAGGCGGCCTTGCTGGTGGAGTGTGTTGCCGAGGTTGTAGTGTGATTTTGCCTGAAGATCTTTTCGTTCCGATTTCAAAGAAGAATCAAACTCCTTTTTTGCCCGCTCGTAGTTTTCAATGGAGTAGGCGGAATGACCGGCACCAAAGTGAGCTTCAGGAAGATCAGGTTTTTTCTTTAAAATATTTTCGTAGTACGCAAGGCCGCGGCTCACTTCCTTTGATGTTTTAGATGGAGGTTCCATAACCAAAGGCTGGATATTCGGAATTTGTTGTCCCCACAGTAAAGAGAACAAACCTGATATCAACATTATCTGATTAAACAAATCGCCCCTTCCATTCTTTTTCGCTCATCCGGCACGTTGGCATTAAAAAGTCGGCCACAAAGAGGAAAAATGCACAGGCGAGGATCAGTTCGTACCGGTCCTCAAACTGAGAATATTCGTGCGTTTTCAGTGTTTTTTTCTCCATGGCCTGAATAACATTCATTACATCGTCCATACTGCCCGATCTTCCATCAAATCGAACTGAAACACCACCACTGGCAGAAGCAATTTCTCTCAGCATAGCATCATTTAAGATGGACGTTACCAGTTTACCACCCCTGTCCTTCTTATAATCCGTTCTGCCCCTCTGCTCATCGAACACAGGGATAAGGGAACCGGCCGCTGTTCCAACACCTACGGTGTGAATGACAACGCCCTGAGCATTGAGCTCTTTGGCAACCTCAACAGCTTTTCCTTCATGATCCTCTCCATCACTCATGACAATAAGGACACGGTGCTTTTGTTCTTCTTCCGGGAAGGCGTTCAAGGCTGTATATAAAGCCTCACTCATGGAAGTTCCCTGTGTTCTTATCATTTCTGTATCTACTGCGTTTACAAACAGCCGCGCCGCATCATAATCACCGGTCAGCGGTAAATAGAGGTGACTGGTACCGGCAAAAACCACCAGACCGATTCTGTCACCTTTCAACTGGGAAACAAGACGACCTATCTCAAATTTTGCTTTTTCAAGCCTGTTAGGCTTAACATCTTCAGCCTTCATGCTGGAGGAGATATCCAAGGCGACCAGTATGTCTACTCCCCTTCGCTCAACTTCCTGAAGTGATGTCCCAATCTGAGGTCCAGAAGCTGAAAAAATAAGGAAGACAGCACTCCAGAACTGCAGGTTGGATTTCCGCCGCAATGATTTTGAGTTGAGCCTGGAAAACAGCCGTGCCTTTACTTTTTCCTCCCCCCATCTTGAGGATTCAGCCGCCTTAGCACTTGTTTTAAATCTCTTAAGAATTAATAAAGCGGCAAGAAAGCCATAAGCCAATAAAACTAAAGGGTATCTGAATTCAATCATTCAAACTCTTTTCCTGAAAATATTTTCATTCACAAAACTCATCCCCAGCACCAGAGTCACTGCTGGAATAAGCAACCATCCAAAAAGTTCCCTGTATTCTCTGAACTGTTTTACGCTGATTTCTGATCTCTCCAGAGAGTTGATTTCGTCATATATTTCTGCAAGACGCTCTTCATCGGTAGCCCTAAAATATTGTCCGTCTGTTGCCTCTGCAACTTTTTGGAGTGTTATTTCATCCATTTCCACATCCACCTGAACATAGCGTTTACCGAAAACGGGATCGTCAACCGGAAAAGGAGCCTTACCCCGCGATCCTACTCCTATAGCATAAATCTTTATCGAATACTCCGCTGCAAAACCCGCAGCGGTTATGGGGTCCAGTTCACCTGCATTATTACTCCCGTCGGAAAGAAGTACCATGATCCTGCTCTTTGCGTCGCTACTGCGAAGGCGGTTAATGCCGTGGGCCAGGGCCATCCCGATGGCAGTTCCATCGTGTGCTTCATCCACAATTGCCACCTGGTCGAGAAGATCGAGTAATACATCGTAATCAATAGTAAGAGGACACTGGATATAACTCTCTCCGGCAAATACGAGCAGCCCGATTCTGTCACCTTCCCGGTCTTCAATGAACTTTCGTGCTGTCGCTTTCGCCGCCTCCAAGCGATTGGGTTTGAAATCTTCCGCCCGCATACTGCTGCTGATGTCCAGAACCAAATTGATGTCCACCACATTGACGGATATCTCCGTGGAATCAAGGACAGTCCGAGGGCGTGCCATGGCCATAATCAGAAATGAAAGAATAATCATTTGAATTATTCTGACGAGTTTCAATTTCCATTCCCCTGAAAGCCCGGCCACATTTTTTATGGAGTGAACAGAGGAAAGCTGAATGGTCCCTTCCCGCCTGTTACCCCACCGCTTTTGCCACCAGACAGCCAGTGGGATCAGTACGACAAGAACAAGAACCCAAGGATTGGCAAATTCAAACATTTAACCTTTTGAAAAGTTGTTTTCTATGAAATGACTGAGCCGGAGAATTGTTTCCTCCTGAAAGAAGTTCGCCACCAGCTGAAGGCCGATTGGAAGGTCGGCTGATGTTTGTCCAACAGGGATACTCATGGCAGGCACGCCGGCGAGACTGATGGGTGTCGTAAAGATGTCCGAAAGGTACATGCTGATTGGATCTTCCAAGTGCTCGCCCAAACGGAACGGTGGAGTGGGTGACGTGGGGAGAAGAATGATGTCTACATTTTCAAAAACTTTGATGAAGTCATCTCTGATGAGCCGCCGAACCTGCTGTCCTTTCCGGAAATAAGCGTCGTAGTAGCCTGAAGAGAGAACGTAAGTGCCCAGCATAATCCGCCGTTTCACTTCATCGCCAAAACCATCTGACCGGCTGTTATTATACATGGATTGCAAGTCGTCACCACGGTTACTGAGGCCATAGCGGACACCATCGTAACGAGCAAGGTTGGATGACGCCTCAGCATTTGTAAGAACATAATAAGCGGCGATGGAGTACTTTGCGTGTGGTAATTGAATTTCTTCAACCTGGCAGCCATTTTCACAGAGGAAAGATTCCAGCTGTTTCACCTTTTCTATGATCTCAGGATCAACACCTTCCTTGAGGAAGCTCCAAGGTACACCAATCCGCCTCGGAATCTTCCCGTCAAGGCGCTCACCGTACTTCGGTATCGGTTCTTTAGCGGATGTGGTATCCATGGGGTCATGCCCGGCGATAACCTGTAGACATTTTGCAATGCCAGCAGTGTTCCGGGCGAAAGGACCGATCTGATCGAAAGATGAGGCAAAAGCTACCAACCCGTACCGGGACACCCTGCCGTAAGTGGGCTTCAGTCCGTAGACACCGCAGAATGCCGCTGGTTGGCGAACAGAACCGCCAGTGTCCGAACCGAGGGCTATTTCAGTGATGCCAAGAGCTACGGACGTTGCCGATCCGCCGCTGGAGCCACCGGGAACTCTCTCCGGATCGAAAGGGTGCTTCGCAGCACCAAACGCCGAGTGCTCATTGGAGGAACCCATGGCGAATTCATCGTGGTTGGTCTTCGCAACAATGACACCCCCCTCATCCAGTATCCGGTTAACTACAGTGGAATGATAGGGTGAATTAAAGCTGTCTAAAACGTGGGAGGCGCAGGAAAGGGGCCACCCTTTGACAGCAATGTTGTCTTTGACAGCAACAGTAGCCCCATTCAGCAGACCGCTTTCGAGTCGATCCTCAAGATATAGCGCACTATCCCGATAAACAATCGCATTGCGGTCATTAAACAGATCTGCGGTGTCGCTGAAACTTGTGAGATCTGGTTTTGGAGTAGCCGGTTCAGGCACCGGAGGAGTGATTGGGCTCCTGCGTCTTTTCAACTGAATCGGCCGCTTCATCGAGTTCTTTTTCTATCCCCTCGACGGCACCCTTGAACTCCCGAATTCCCTTTCCTAGGCCTTTTGCAAGTTCCGGCAGTCGTTTTGCACCAAACAGAAGGAGTACAACAAGAAAAATTAGGAGTACTTCCCAACCACCAATGCTTACCATAAAAGGAAGATTCATTATTTGAAACATTTCAACCTCCAAAGTTGACTATCGAAAATACCTCAAAAAATAGTATGATACTGCAAGACCAAAGATTGTAGCAAAGTTAAGCTGGATCTTAAGACCTAGGATCAGTGCTATGGCGCCGATATCCAGCGAAATGGCATCGTTCGGTGTGCCTACAAGTCCACCCAGGGAAAATTCCGTGCTTTGAAGAAAAAATTGCTTCACGACCCCCTCCGGCAGAACAAAGCCGATGAGGTCACCGAAAAGTGTACCGATCATGGCACCAGCAAAGAGAACCAGAATCACAACCTTCAGGTCCCGTCTACTAACCATGGCGTCCTTTTCTATTTCTTGTAATCCACATGGGACGAGGATTCGCTTCCATATCCTCGCGGTTAAAAAGCAATCTGATGAAACCACCAATCACATACATCATGGTGAGGGGAAAAAGAACAAGACTGCGCCACCAGGTGAGTGCTGCGAGGCTCAGCAGGAAGAAAATGACCTTAATTCTTGAATGCCACCCTTTGCCGATATAGGTCAACTTCGGATAAGCAAGGTGACTCACCATAAGCATAGAAAGAAAAAGTACGAGTGGAAGGGCGATCCTCGGATCACCGGTGGTGCCAAGCAGCCGACTGTTGAATATAACGAAAGCGCTAAGGGTTACCGCAAATGCGGTTGACGGCAGGCCTGAATAAAAAGGTGAGGGCGTCCCCGTAGCAACTTGGTTAAAGCGGGCCAGTCGAAATGCACCTGAGATGAGAGGTACAAAGCTGATGGCAGCAGCCAGAAGTGGGTGCAAATCCTGCACAAACGAGAAATAGATTAGTACCGCCGGAGCAGTGCAAAATGAGACCACATCAGCGATGGAATCAAACTCCACACCGAAAGGTGTTGTCACTTTCAAGGCACGGGCCGTGGGACCATCCATGGCGTCGAACAGAGAGGCCGCCAAGATAAGCCAGCAGGCATTTTCAATCCGTCCCTGTGAAGCCTGAACGATAGCCAGGAAACCAAAGAACAGGTTAACGAATGTGAGAACACCAGGAACTGCCTGTTTTTTTACCCTTACCTTGGGCTTCACGATAACTCTCCTATGATTGATGAACCGCTTTTAACTCGATCACCAACTTTTACATTAATACTGGTCCCAGGCGGCACCACAAGATCGGTCCGTGAACCAAATCGGATAAACCCAAGTGACTCACCACCTAATACTTGCTGCCCTTCCTTGAGGTGGCAAATTATCCGTCTCGCCAGAATGCCGGCAATTTGTCTCACTTTCACGATTCCACCAAGCGATTGAATTTCCACATCAGTATGTTCATTAATTATGGAAGCATCAGGTTTAAAAGCAGCAAGGAACCGGCCTTTTGAATAGTTCACCCGTGTCACCCTGCCGCTCACCGGTGTTCGATTCCTGTGCACATCAAAAACGGAGAGAAAAATGGACACTTTCTTTTCACCGTTCTCGGACTGGGAGATGTCCACCACTTTCCCGTCTGCCGGGGCCAGAACAATCTTATCTCCAACAGGAATTGTTCGAGATGGGTCCCTGAAAAAGATGAAACAAAAGCCAAGAAATGCCATCAGGGCCAGCGAGATAAACCGGAAAATATTAACGCCAACTCCCCAAGCAAGATATGCCGACACTAATGTCACAAGTCCCACAGCTGCGATGAAAGTTCTTCCTTCTGGTGCCACCATGTTCAGGCCCTCTTCGCCAGTCTCAGTGATGTCTCTTTCATTTCTCCTTCGCGATAATATCCAATCTTCAGCTTGTCGCCGGGACGAAGGAAATTTTCTTCGATAATCTTGATGACATCACCGCCCGAATTCACTCTTTCCTCATTAATAAAGTAAACCACATCCCCAATTAGTAATCCCGCTTTATTTGCAGGACCACGCCGGGAAACCTCAGTGATAATGAGTCCACCCACACGAGGCAATTGTAGATATCTTGCCAGTGCCCTGTCAACGCGCTGAAAGCGAAAACCGACAGCCACATTCCTGTCGATACGACCGTATTTCTTAAGCTCTTCGGCTATTTCTCTAGCTCTGTCAATGGGAATTGCAAAACCGATGCCGATGGAACCTGCGCTGTACTCGCTTCCGGTAAAGATGAACGTATTTATACCAATCACTTCTCCATTGGCATTGCAGAGCGGTCCCCCACTGTTCCCCCGGTTTATGGCCGCATCGGTCTGAATCATCCCCTGATAGACGCGACCGGAATGTTCCCGGCCAAAATCGAGATTGGTTGAGCTGATCACACCGACCGTGGCTGTTGGCTGCTTGTTCAGATCAAAGAGACCCAAAGGGTTGCCCAGTGCAATGACCCATTCGCCAATGAGGATATCGTTTGAATTTCCGAACTTTGCATAAGGAAGATTTTGACCATCGATTTTTAGAACAGCAATGTCAGTGGTTAAGTCCGCACCGATGAGTACAGCGTCATACTCTTCTCCGCCCGGGAGCGTAACAAGAATCTGGCCAGCATCTTCTACTACGTGCTGGTTTGTAATAATATAGCCGTCTGGGCTGATGACAACGCCTGACCCAATGCTCGGAACCTGCTGCCTGTACGGCTCCCTTGGGAAAAGAAACCTAAAAAGCGGGTCATCAATAAACGGTGAAGTTCTGTATTGCCTCATTTGGATGACATTGATGCTGGCCACAGCGGGGCCCAGCTGTTGAATGGCCCGGGTAAGGGCGTTTTCCCGGTTGCTGGTGACATCCGAAGCCGCTAACGGAAACGAGATAAGCACCAGGAGACTCAGAATCAGCCTTATCTGTTTCACAGTCATGCGTAAGTCACTTTTTCCAGGCAGAGTCCATGGGGAGGAGCCTTGTAAACTTTTGCCTTGGGATTTCTCTCTTCCAATATGTCTGAAAATTTTTCAACAGTCGTTCTACCTACGGCAACTTCAACCATGGTCCCTACAAGACACCGAACAAGGTGCTGCAAGAATCGATTTGCCTCTATTTTAAAAATTACGAAAGAGCTATCGTTTATCCATTCAGATTGATAGACGGTGCACCGACGGTTCTCCTGCTTGGGGATGTATTTACAGAATGAGGTGAAATCGATCTCACCTTTTAATATTTCTGCACACCGATGCAAAGGGTCTGCGGAGATAGATCCAAGAATCTCCCAGGCAAATCTTCTCTCCAGGGGCGAGGTCCCCAAAAAACATTTGTAATTGTATAACCTTTTCACAGCGCTGAAACGGGCATGGAACTCATCAGAGACCAGTTCGCAGGAATGAACCGTCACATCCTTTTCATTGGTTCCATTGATGGCACCTGCCAGCTTTTCAGGCTCCCATGTTTTTTCAAGGGTGAAGTTCGCAACCTGCCCACGAGCATGCACACCGGCATCAGTCCGCCCCGCTCCGTGAACACGGACCGAAGCATCTCCATTCAGAAGAGAGAGGGACCGTTCCAGTTCACCCTGAACCGTCCTCTTTTCAGGCTGGAGCTGCCATCCTGAAAAGTCTTTACCATCATACTCTATAATGATCTTGTAATTAGGCAATGAATGTTCGACCGATTATAATAAAGAGAACCGCCATCAACAAAATACCGTCACGAAACCCAAAGCGGACAGGACGAGCAACGGTTCTTGGTAAAACTTGTCCGTATCCCCTCCCTTCCATGGCCAATCCGATCTGTTCGGCTCTGTGGATGCAAATGACCACAAGAGTTGGGAGGTGCCCGGAAACTTTCTTGATCTGGGCCCATTTCGACCTTGAAGTCCTAAAACCGAGCGCCTTCTCCATACCCATGAGCGCTTTAATTTCTTCCATCACCATGGGGAAAAATCTCAGTGTTAAGTCGAAAAGCTGAAATAAGTCTTCCACAGGACGCCACTTCAGCTTCAGCCGGGACCAGAAGGTTCTGAGGGCGTCAATCAGTTCGGCGGAAGAGACAAGTTCGAGAAAGAAGGAAGTTCCCACCACCATGAGCACAATCTTTGCCAAGGCCAGCAGCGCTAGCTGAATAATAACTGTAAGCGGATCGGGTGTAATCACCAAGGAGATTAGGCAATAGATAGCGGTCATGACAGGGAGAAAAGTGAGTACGGGGCGAATTCTTGAAACAACCGATACGTAAGGTACCCGAAAAGACAACCCGGCGAAAATGATTGCAAGAAAGTGTAGACCATAACCGGTGGCTGTCCCAGTGGAAAAAAGCGAGAACAGATAGACTGTTAGTATAAAAAGCAGTGTGAGTGGATTGAGTCGCTGGTTCACAGTTTCAGAAAGGAAGCGTTATAACCATCTGTGCGCCGGCGGAAGCAACTTCTCCAGGCAAGGGTTGGAAATGCAGAGACAGATCGGGATCTTGCAGTTTCGCCAGATAGGAGACATCGATGGCAGACGCAATGCGGTTCACAATCATCCCCCCCATAGCAAAGAGAGCAATCTTTTCTGCAAGAGCACGGCTCCGGAGATAGGTCCAGTAATGCTCCCTGTGATCTTCACTGGTCCACACCCAATCGTAATCTTCCGTTGGATAGACCCGGCTTGGAAGCCGCCGCCTCTGATGCTCCTCGTTGAATTCATGGAGGCTCATATAGTTGGCCACATCAACGGCGAATTGGTGTTCTTTTCCCTCAAGATCGGTGCCGGCGTGAACGGCTGCATAGGAGACCATTCTAGAGCGACTTCTGTGCATAACCGCATTGGATTCGATTACCGTTAGCCAGAGACCAAGTTCGATTCCGCCGAAAAATTTCGCCCTGCGGATTGCTCCCAGCTTCAATTCACCAAACCCGGGAACCAGAGCCGATCTGATAATGAGTGAATTGTCCTCTTTCTCACTCTTCTCCGGCGGGCCGGCGGCTGACAGGTGAGCAAGTGCTAACAAAAGTATGGATATTACAGTTTTCATGCTCTAGCTCGCCTCCAACCCACACCTGCCATGACAACAGTCGCAAGCAGTGACCACTTTACAATCCAATTGCCGTGGTTTCGATAAAAGGTGTGTTCCTTCATTGGCACAATGGATGCAGTAATTACGCCTGTCTCACCGATACCCATGGATTTCACCTCAAGTCCTCTCCTGTCGATAACCGCTGAGATACCTGTATTGGCGGATCGGACTACCGGATACCTATTCTCAATGGCGCGGAGTCTGGCAATGGCCTCATGCTGGTAAGGCTCGGCGGAAGTGCCGAACCAGCCGTCGTTAACCACAATCACCAGGAACTGGGCACCACGGCGGTTGAGCCCGTTGACAATAGCGGGAAAGACTGATTCAAAACATATAATTGATGCAAAGGAGGCTTCATTTAGCTGAAATGTGGTTTCTTCCATTCCTCTGGTGTAGTGACCGAGATTAAGTTCTTCTGAAATAGGAAGCTGGCGAGCAAAAGGGTTGAACTCTCCTAGCGGCACTAGCTGCCGCTTATGGTAAACAGGAATTGACCCGTCTTCGCGGATGAGTGCAGCACTGTTATGATAAACTCTCCTCCCTTTCACACTAGACCAGTCCACTGTTCCTGTGAGGAGTGGAATTCCCGTCTGTCGAATTCTTTGCCTTATTTGACTTAATCTCCGGTAATTTTTTGTAAGAAAGGCCGGAGTTGCTGCCTCTGGCCAAATGATCATATCGGGCTCCGATTCCGTCGCCACCATATAGAGCGAATCGAGGCGGTTGAATACCCAGTCGCGGTTGTCCGGCTGCCACTTTTCATGAGGACCAACGTTGGGCTGCACAACAGCTAAATCCACCGTTTTCGCTTCATCCATTTCAGGCAGAGTGGCTAACCTACCGTAACCGGCGAGCCAGACCATCACAATTACCACGAGCGCAGTCCGGACCCGGGGCATCCACGCAACTCGGGGCAACGTCATCAAACCGTAGAGAATCACATTCACGGTGACCAGCCAAAAGGAGATCCCATAGATGCCGGTCCACTCAACCATCTGGATAACTGGAAGATAATCAGTCTGCGTAGTGGCCAGCGAAACCCACGGAAACCCCATGGGTCCAAGGGACATGCCATATTCGAGTGCCACCCAGAGAAAAGGCATGAGAACAAGGCCAGCTCCACTCTGGAGGTGAATCAACGAAAACAATAAAGCAAAGATGGCCCAAAAAATGGCGAGATAGATTGCCGCCGCCATCATGGCTGCGAACACCACGGGAAATGAGGCACCGATGTTAAATGAGAGCCAGTGAAGTGTCAAAACATAGGTGATAAAACCGGCAAGGTAACCCACACCAGCCGCTTTCCAGGGGGTCAGGCGAATGACAGCCCTGATGAATGGAATTAAACCAATCCAAGCGAAAAACCCGAGTTTGAACGGCGGGAATGAAGCACCAATGAGAAAACCCGACAGTATGGCAAGCTGCCAGCTTTTTAACTGTGCCAGACGTTCTATCACAGTTTCTTACCGTCTAAATAACTTTGAAGAATGATCGCCGCCGCTGTTGAATCGACCATGGCTTTGTTACGGCTCGGCTGATGGCCCTGTTCCCTAAGAACGCGACCGGCTTCCACAGAACTGAGCCTCTCATCTGCGGAGTTAACAGAAACAGAGAGCTGACTGCGAAGTTCGCTTATGAATTTTTGCACCGTCTCGGTCTGTGCCGTCACTTGACCTTTCATGCCGAAAGGCATCCCTACCACAACACCTGCTATATCTTCTAATGCAATTCGTTTTTTCAACTGTTGAAAAAGATCCTCTTTTGATTTGAATAGGATGGTATCAAGGGCGGAAGCGATGGTTCCGGTGGGATCAGAGATGGCGACGCCCACCCTCTTCTCGCCGTAATCGATGCCCAGGAGTCTTCCCATGTTGGGCCCAAATCTTATTTAGAGTGGTTTCCTGAGGGAAGATTTGAGGAGTTTGCCCGGCTTAAAGTGTGACTTCCGGTGAGGCGGTACATAAACCTCCTCATTGGTCCTGGGATTCCTTGCCCGCGGTTTTGCTTTTGCCGGTTTTACAGAAAAAGTGCCGAAGTTTCGAAGCTCAATCCGGGTAATGCCCCGATCTTTACTCATCATTTCGCGCATTACATTAAATGTTTCAGTCACAACATCATATGTTTTCGACGTCGTCAAATCGAGACGGTCCGCCACCTGCTTAGCTATCTCCTTTTTGGTATAATTCTTTTTTTTCATGTTGACCTCTGGACGCTAACGGTACCGGGAATGTTCTCGATCTTTTTGATCACCATATTGAGCCTTCGGACGTTGGGCACCGAAATGATAATCATACACAAAGCCACAGCATCTTCCACCTTAACGTCAACACTGGTGATATTTACACTGAGTCCCGAGATGGCTTCTGTAATATCCTTAAGGTACGCTTTTCTATCTTCAGCCATCACCTTAAGCTGAGAAAGGAATTCCGTTTTCCGTGCCACATCCCATTCAACTTCCAAGAACCGGTCAGAGGATTCGCTCATAATGGGCAGGTTTTGACATTCGGCCCGGTGGACCGTGACGCCGCGACCGCGAGTGACAAAGCCAACAATCTCATCACCTGGTATAGGGTTGCAGCATTTGCCGAAATTGATGAGAATATTATCAAGACCCTGAACTCTCACACCTCTCGCACTTCGGCGTGCAATGTCCAAAAAGGATCTCTTTTCTTTGACCTCTTCAATGTCCACTACCGTAACCTGCGGAAACGCTTTACGAATAATCTCTTTTACGGTAGCCTGCCCACTGCCGAGTGCCACCAGCAAGGACTCTTCATCTTCGAAGCCAGCTGCTGAAGGATCAAGCAGTAGATCTTTCAACCTGTCCATCTGCTTCATGCGACGCAGTGTTTTTTCAAGAATCTCTTTGCCGAGTTTGGCGCTTTCTTCTTGCTGCGAGCGGCGGTGCCAGCGCCGTATGTGGGTTCGCGCTTTAGTTGTTATAACAAATTTCAGCCAGGCGGCACTAGGAGCCTGAGAATCGGAGGCTATCACCTCTACTGTCTGACCGCTTTTCAGTTCGGTATTAAGGGGGACAATTCGTCCGTCCACTTTTGCACTGAGACAATGATGTCCCACTTCGGTGTGGACGTCGTAGGCGAAATCGATGGGCGTTGAACCTGATGGCAGTTGCACAAGATCGCCGGCAGGTGTGAAAACAAAAACCTCATTCTGAAAAAGGTCGATTTTCAGAAGATTCATGAATTCACCGGGATCAGCAGACTCATCACTCAGTATGGTCACCAAATCCCTCAGCCATTGGACGTGTCTGTCCATATCACCTTTCTTCTTCCCATTTTCCTTATATCTCCAATGGGCTGCCACACCGATCTCGGCGGTGCGGTCCATCTCCTCAGTTCTGATCTGAATCTCAATCATCTTCCCTGACGGTCCTATCACTGTTGTATGGAGCGACTGATAACCGTTGATCTTGGGCGTGGCAAGGAAGTCTTTAAACCTTTCATGGACCGGTGTAAAAAGCTGATGGATCAGTCCCAGTGTTGTGTAGCACTCCGGTACATCACTGACGATTATTCTCAGGGCAAAGATGTCATAGATTTCGTCAAAAAGTTTTTCCCGAGACACCATTTTGTTGTGGATGGAAGCGTGGGATTTCAGCCGGGTCTTGATGTTGTAAGCAATGTTGTGGTCTTCAAACTGCTGCTTGATAGGTTCGGTGATCTCCTTTAGCGTTTTCTTTCGCTTGCCACCTGTGGATTTGAGAAGTTTCTCTATCTCTTTATAGGCATCCGGCTCCAGCGTATAAAGCACAAGATCATCAAGTTCACTTTTGATCTGGAACATACCTAGGCGGTGTGCCAGAGGCGAATAGACGTCCCTCGTCTCAACAGCAATACGCCGCTGCTTAATGAGCGGTAGATACTCTATTGTACGCATATTGTGGAGGCGGTCAGCAAACTTGATAATGACAACGCGAAGATCTTTCGCCATGGAGAGAAACATTTTCATAAGGTTTTCCGCCTGTTTCTCTTTCCTGCTGTCAAACTCCACCCCGCCCAGTTTAGTTACACCCTCCACAAGCTCGGCAACTTCTTCACCGAATTCTTTTGCGATCTCATCGTAAGAAGCGTTGGTATCCTCAAGACAGTCATGAAGCATTCCGCCAACTATGGTATTCAGATCCATATTCCACTCCGCAAGAGACTGTGCTACAGCAATGCAGTGTTCAAAATAAGGCCGGCCCGATTCCCTCAGCTGCCCTTCGTGGTTAACCTTGCTGTACTGATAGGCAGGCCACAGTTGTTGCATGAGGTCTTCACCATTTTTCTTCTGCTGATCATCCACCAGTTGAACCAACTGCTGGAAATTCTTCGGGTAGGAACCAGTAACAGTGGGAATGAGGTCAGCCACACGCATCAGATCGGCTCCTCAACCATCTGATCAAAAATGGTTGCACTTTCGAACTTGGCGTAGCTGTCAACAAAAATGGCCGACACAGTACCCGTAGGGCCGTTACGCTGTTTTGACACAATTATCTCGGCCTTTCGCCGATCCTCCTCATCACGGGTGTAGACCCATTTTCTGTAGAGAAACATCACCACGTCAGCATCTTGCTCAATGGCGCCGCTTTCCCGGAGGTCTGACAACTGAGGCCGGTGATCACTCCTCCCTTCCGGTGCGCGGGAGAGCTGAGACATCGCTATAACCGGAACAGATATCTCTTTTGATAGCGCTTTCAGCGATCGTGATATCTTTGAAATCTCCTGCTGCCGGCTCTCGGCAGATGCGGGACCGCGCATCATCTGCAAATAGTCTACCATAATGAGCTGCACATCACTCTCCGCCTTCAACCGGCGGGCCTTGGCCCTCAGCTCGGTAATTCCAATGGCAGGCGTATCGTCAAGAAAGATTGGTGCCTCCGCCAGAATACCTACGGACATTGAAAGATTTCTCCACTGTTCCGTGGGAAGCTTTCCCGTTCTCACCAAATGGCTGTCTACCCGGGCTTCAGATGTAAGCAGCCTCATAGCAAGTTGACTGTTAGACATTTCGAGACTGAAAATACCCACAGGGATGTTGTGCTCAATGGCGGCGTTCCTGGCGAAGGTGAGGGCCAGAGCTGTCTTCCCCATACTGGGCCTGCCGGCCACAATAATCAACTCTCCCTCCTGAAAACCGGAAGTTATTTCATCCAGATCAGCCAGGCCTGAGGGAACCCCGGTCACTGAGCCCGGCTTCTGGTGAATCTTATCCAGCCGTTCAAACGTCTCCTGGAGAACTGGATTGAGCTGCTGAAACTTTCCTTTAAGACGACCTTGAGAGATGGCAAAGATTTTTTGCTCGGCCTGGTCCAAGATATCTTCAAGATTTTGCTGGTCATTGAAAGCTTCTTTGGACATGTCAGCAGCCGCTTCAATCAGGCTTCGAAGAGAAGCTTTTTCCAGAACAATTTTGGCATAGTGCTCCACATTGGCCGTTGTGGGGACACTGTCCGAAAGGCCGGTGATGAAATAGGCGCCGCCGCTGGCATCTAGCTGTTTCCGTTTTTTTAGCTCATTAATGATTGAAACAGCATCCACCGGCTCTCCCTGATTAAAGAGATCTTTCATGGCCTGAAAAATCCTCAGGTGAGCGTCCTTGTAGAAGTAGTCAGGGGTGAGAATCTCAAGGGCGCGGCTCACAGCCTCCTTTGAGATGAGCATTGAACCGAGGACAGCTTCTTCCGCTTCCAGCGACTGGGGTGGTGTTTTGAGATGGAGTTCCTGAGAATTTTCCGCCATGGTTATGTTTCGGCCATCAATTTGTTAACCCATTGGAAATCTTCCCACGCCGGGCGTTTGAAGGCAGGGTTACGCAGAAGAGCTGCCGGATGGTAAGTGACCACAAGATCAAAATTTTTCCACTTCCATTTCTGAGATCTCAGTTTCCCCAACGGTGTTTTGACCTTGAGAAATGCGTGAGCAGCAGTTGTGCCCAGAGCCACAATCAGTTTCGGTTTGATTATATTAAGCTGTTCTTCAAGATAAGGCATGCACGACTCAATCTCATCCTTATGCGGCGTTCGGTTGTCCGGCGGTCTGCACTTGAGGATGTTGCAGATATACACCTCATTCCGGGACAGTTTAATGGCGGCGAGAATTTTATCTAGCAACTGCCCTGCCCTGCCTACAAAAGGTTCACCTTGAAAATCCTCGTCCCGGCCCGGCGCTTCGCCAACAAAGACCAGGTCAGCGTGGGGGTCACCCACGCCAAACACAAACTTGGTCCGGGTGTGACCGAGCGGACACTTTACGCACTGACAAATATGCTCCTGGAAATCGTTCAGGGAAAGGGCATCTCCTTGATGGGAGAGATCGGGGACGCTGTCAAGATAGAGCTGATTCCCAAACAGTTCCGCCGTCTGGCGGAAGTATCTCTGCGCCAGAACTGATACCGAAGATGATTCGCCCACAGTCACGCTACTTCTCCGTCGGTTCTTCTCCATCTCCTTTTCCGTAAGTCCACTCTAATTCATCATTGAGAAATTCACCCAACGCTTCCGTGGTAGCTTTTGTCATTTCAACGTAATCGACATCGGGTGTCACCTCCTCTTGACCCTCACCGTCTTCAAATTCGGCGACACGATCAAAGGTTCGAATTTCGTTTCTGGCGATTCTTTCTGAGATGATCTGCCGGGCACGTTTACCTACAACAAGAGCAGCTTCGAAAACATCTTCAGATTTTTCACCCATATCCCTGAAATGGACAGTTTCAATTGACATGGTTTGATCCTCCATTCATTTGTTTAAGTTTTTCATTGATTTCACTGACGGCCTGGTCTATATCACTATTTATCACCTCTATATCAAAACTGTGGCTTTTTTTCATTTCCATAGCTGCGCGTTTAAGTCTCCTTTCAATCCGTTCTTGAGAATCAGACCCCCGTTTCTTCAACCTTTCCCTCAATACCTCCAGACTGGGCGGGAAAATAAAGACAGTGGCCGATTCATCCGGATACACTCTTTTGATGGCCAGAGCACCGTTCACATCTACCTCAAGAATGAGAACAATACCATTTTGGCGGGCCGTGTCCACTGCCGCCCGTGTTGTCCCATACATGTATCCGTGTACTTCCTCATATTCCAACAGTTCCCTGTTTTCAATACGCTCTGAAAATTCCCCGGCTGTGATGAATTCATAATCTTCGGTGGCCTTCTCATAATCCCGCTTTGGCCGAGTAGTGCAGGAGACGGAAAACTGCCAGTCAGGGTGCAGCTCTTGCAGCTTTCTGACAATAGTTGTCTTCCCCGCTCCAGACGGCGCAGAGATGACGATCAATTTGGCGTTCATAAAATATTCTGCACCTGCTCTTTGATTTTTTCAGCTTCTTCTTTCAAATCCACCACGTGGTTGATAACGGAAAGGTCAGCTGACTTGGAACCGATTGTATTGATCTCTCGAACAATCTCCTGAAGAAGAAAATTGAGCCGCTTGCCAGCCGGCTTATCACCTTCAACGAGGTTCCCAATTTGCTCAAGGTGACTGGCACACCGGACACTCTCCTCCGTCACGTCGGCCTTTTCAGCCAACACAGCCGCTTCCATAGCGATACGAGATTCATCCACGGAAGCATTATTCAACAGAGCTTCAATTTTTTCTCTATATTTCTGATTCAGATTTTCGCTGTCCTTTTCTACCGCTTGTCGAACCTTTTCCAGAATTTTATCCATTTTAGCAACTCTCGACTGGATATCGGTTGCCAATGCACTTCCCTCCCTTTCCCGCATCTCGTTGAGCTGTGAAAGGGCATCCTCAAGAACAGTCAGTACAGTCTTGTTGGAAATTTTTACAGGCTCCTGTGAGACAATCAGATCACGCATGTCCATCAGGTCCGTCAGTTTCAAGTCGCAATCGTACTCTTCCGAAATCTGTTCTGTCAGGGCCTTATAAGACTCGAACCGGTTCCGGTCCAACTCAGGTGCACCGTTCACGGCACCGTTGGAAGGTTCCAGCGATACAGCCACTGTAATCCTACCCCGCTCGCACGACTGGCGCAGCCGGCTGTTCATCTGATCTTCCAACCCCTCCAACTGTTTCGGCAGCCGTAAGCGAGAATCGAGAAAGCGACTGTTTAAAGAACGGACTTCCACAGAAACGGTGATGCCGCTATCGGTGGCGGAAGCACTGCCGAATCCTGTCATACTATGAATCATTCAACTCTCCGTTTACAAACATCGTAGAATTTAATTAAACCTATGCATTTAATAACACCCTCAGTTGGCGATTTAAGGCGCTATTAATCAAGAAGTTATCAACAATCACAGGCCGAGTCTCGTTCGGAGGTAACTTAGAGCATCAAGCTTGAGGTTCAAAGAGACGTAGTGGCTGCTGCCGAGGACAGTACCAAGAGGTGACGGAACAAAAGCATAATCGATATCACCGAAATCGAAACCGAGGCCCAAACCCATAGAGGTGCCTGAGAGGGGATTTCTGCCAAACCTCACACGCAGGTTGTCCTTATAGATAATCTCCAGGCCGCCCCGGAGTCGGGTGCCGATATTGCCGATAGCAATGTCGGTATTTCTTGTCTTTCCACTCAATGACATGACCACAGTAGCCATGGTATTGATCTTCACTGGCAATTTCTTAAGGACCATCGAATGGGCATCCCCCAACCTCACCTCAGGGGCAATCCGCTCCACCATACCGGAATCCCAGACGATCCACGAGGTAGTGACGTCCCGGACGGATATGCCGAAAACATTGTTAGGGAAAAAACTCCGAGTAGCACCGAAGTCAAAGCCCATACCCCAGCCGGAGTATTCTCCAAGCTGATGCATGAGAACTTTTACATTACCACCTAGCTTCCAATCCTTCCTCTGGGTGGCGAATCCCACCATGCCGGCCCACTGCGACTGATTGAAAAAGGTGACATTAGATGAGAGAACTCGCTCCGTGGGATCATCCAGAGAGCCCGTTTCGTAAAGTAGCGCATCGGTGGTTCGGGGGATTCCCTGGACTGCTTCCCTGATCACCACCAGTGACCATCTGGATGTAGGCCGCTCTTTCAGATCCACGCCGAGGATGTCGAATGTGACGGCGCCAGCGAACCGTTCCTGGTGAGCATAGACCAGGGATCGGGGACTTTTGCCGTGAAGGCGGGCCGGATTCCAGAGGATAGCCAGAGGTCCGGTGGCAGAAGCTACCTCCGCCTCGCTCAGCGCAATGGCCTTGGCGTCCCCCACACCGCGGAAAACCTGATTGCCGTACTTCACCCAGACGGACTCACCTCTCAAGGGGAAGAAAAAAGTTGAGATAATAAAGGAAAAAGTGATGAGGCGTTGAATTCTAAAGGCCATGGTCTTTCTTGATCTGAGCCAGGTTGGCCAGCGCTTCCATGGGTGTCATCTGGTCGGTGTCCATTTCGGTGAGTGCTTTTCGAAGTTGGGACTCCTGAATATTAAAAAGATCCATCTGGTCAGTGGGATCGAGGCTCACATCACTCTTTTGGAGAGGTTCATGAAGAATAAGCTTTTTCAGAATCTCCGATGCACGGGAGATGACTTCCTGCGGCAGGCCTGCCATCTGGGCCACATGGATACCGTAACTCTTGTCGCAAGGCCCCGGTTTAATCTTCCTCAGAAATATAATCTTGTCACCGGACTCCTTCACCGCAACGTTAAAGTTTGAAACCCGGTCTAACTGGTCGGCCAGTTCCGTCAATTCATGGTAGTGGGTGGCAAATACGGTCCTGGCCAGTGATTTTGGCGTGTTGTGAAGATGTTCTGTTATGGCCCATGCCAGGGAGAGCCCATCGAAAGTGGCAGTGCCACGGCCGATCTCATCAAAGAGTACCAGGCTTCGATCCGTAGCGTTGTTCAAAATATTGGCCGCCTCAGTCATTTCCACCATAAAAGTAGACTCGCCGCCGGCCAGATTGTCGCTGGCGCCGACGCGGGTAAAGAGCCTGTCCACCATACCGATATTCGCCTCTCGGGCAGGGACATAACTTCCCATCTGTGCCATGAGGACGATGAGCCCTATCTGCCGGAGATAGGTAGACTTCCCGGCCATATTGGGTCCTGTGATGAGGTGAATCTGACTCTCCTCCGTGGATATGGTGAGGTCGTTGGCCACAAACTTGTCGCCGGCGGATAGAAGTGTTTCCACCACCGGGTGACGGGAGTCGGTGAGCTCCAGCACTGTATTCCCGGTAAGCTGCGGACGAACATAATTTTTCAGTTTCGCCACTTCCGCCAAGGTTGAACTGACATCAATCTCGTTCATCAGTTCACCGTTTTGCTGGATGGCTGAAGCGTGACCCAAAACCCATTGGCGTAGTTCATTAAACAGTTTTGTTTCAATCTCCATAATTTTTTCTTCAGCACCCAAAATCTTCTCTTCATACTCCTTCAGTTCAGGAGTAATGAACCTCTCTGCATTCACAAGGGTCTGCTTCCGGATATAGGTTTCGGGCACTTTGTCTTGGTGTGTTTTGGTCACTTCCAGGTAGTAACCGAACACCTTGTTGTACCCCACCTTCAGGGACTTGATGTCTGTCTTTTCCCGTTCCTTTAACTGCATTGAGGCTATCCACTCTTTCCCTCCTCTAGCAATCTTTCTCAGCTCATCCAGTTCATCATCCACGCTATCAGCAATAAAATCCCCTTTGGCCATATTGGCTGGTGGTGAATCCACCAGGATCGAATTGATCTTCTCAGACACCTCAGTAACGTCAGCAAACCGGTCAGCCAGCTTGGAGACAGCGTCAGACTTGGACTCTTTCATCTCCGCTTGGAGATCAGGAATAAGGTTGAGTGTCTGCTTCAGACCGTTCATGTCTCGGGGAGTACCGACGCCGCGGCTCAGTTTGCCAAGGATCCGTTCCAGATCACCGACAGTGGCGAGGTGGCGGCGAAAATCTGAACGCAAATTTTCTTCGGTGAAAAAACCGTCCACCAAGTCGAGTCTATTTTCAATTGCCTCCTGATCGGTAACGGGTCTAGCCAACCGGCTCCTGAGCATGCGTGCACCGCCGGCAGTGACGGTCTCATCCAACACAGAAAGAAGCGTACCGTGAGTCCCCTGGGTAGCCAGGGAGGTGAACAGCTCCAGGTTTCGGATAGTGAAATTGTCTAGGCCCATTTCATTTTCTGGTCTGAGGGGAATGAGACGTGTAATGTGCCCGATGGCGGACTGGATATTGTGGGTCACGTACCGGAGAATGACACCAGCGGCGGTGACTCCGGCTGTCATTTCTTCACAGCCAAACCCCTTTAATGAAGCCACCTTAAAATGTTCAAGAAGGGCTGTTCGAGAGAGGTCGTGGTCGAACGTCCATTGATCCATCTCCGTTACAAAAGGATTTACTTTAGCCATCCAGTCTGACTTCGAAACTTCTTCTCTTTCCGACACAATGATCTCACTAGGAGCAAATTTCAGGAAGAGATCCCGGACTGTCTCGCCGCTCCCTTCCGCCAAAAAGAATTCACCTGTGGAGAGATCGAGAAATGAGAGTCCCACTGTACTGTCTGACCTGCAGACGGCTGAAAGAAAATTATTCTTGGTGTGCCCTTTATCGTGCGGCGATGCCGTGCCTGGCGTTACCACCTCTACCACTTCTCTCTTCACGATTCCTTTGGCCAGTTTTGGATCCTCCACCTGCTCGCAGATGGCGATACGCTTACCGGCCGCCACCAGTTTCGGTAGATAGGTATCTAGGGCATGGTGAGGAAATCCGGCCAGGGGTACTTTGGCCGCGGCACCATTGGCCCGTTTTGTAAGGGTGATGCCGAGAATTTTTGAAACATCCTTGGCGTCGTCATCGAATGTTTCAAAAAAATCACCCATGCGGAACAGAACAAGGCTCTCCTTGTGCTGGTTCTTCACGGCGTAGTACTGCTTCATAAGGGGCGTCATGCTGCTTTCTTTGTTCGCTTTCGTCATTAGAGAAAAACCCGCCTGTCGCCGTCTCGGTCGGTGAACCTCTGATTATCCAGGTATTCCAGCAGCGGAATGGCGTGTTTCCTGGATGTGTTGGTAAGCTCCTTGAATTGTCCCACGCTAAAGCTGCCGGAATCGCTGAAACTGCTTTTCAAGGCGTCCTGCAGATTATTCATCACTTCCTTGTGATACCACAGTTTGCTAGAAACCTGACACGTCTCACCCCTGTCCTTTAAAATGTGGAGCAGCGGAACAATATCGGTGCCGTTGGCTCCCGCCTTCTCAGCAAGTTCAGCGAGGACCGGAGGTGCGTAGCCGCTGGTCTTAAGAATATCCCTGAGCTTAAGGGTGATGGCCTCATCATCTTTGGAGAGGGTAACGGTATAGCCGCTCAATGTAATGTTCCCTGATTCCATCTGAACTTTAGACTCATCCTGTAGCCGGCCCGTGAGCCAATCAAAGAGGGGGCGGCTGAACCCCAGTGATTTTCTCAAATCTTCCCGCGGCACTCCCCGGCGGGTGCTCCGCTTTCTAAGTAACTCTTCTACCTTGGAAAGGTAGCTCTCCAACTGACCATCCACGACACTCTGGAGAGTAAGGTACGGCTCACCGGAATTGCCGAACTGGACGGTTTCCAGATGGCTACTTTCTTCTGTGAATTTTTCCAGGGAAACCTGCCACCGCCGCGTCCACTCCAACAGGGTGAGCGGTTCGGAAGCGGCCTGTTCAAAAAACTTTTCCAGCCGTTCACCAGATGATTTGTTGACTAACCCAGCAAGCCACGGCCGGGCCGCTTTAAATTGCACTGGCGGTGCGGGATCCACAACGGTTCCACCCCCGATGGTTTCTGCTGGTGAATAGAATCTGAGAATAAGTGAGTCGTCTACTGCTGCAGCCACTTCTTGTTCAAGTCTCACCAAGGCCACGGTGGTCTCACCTGCTTCACACTTTTTCTTCCCTTCTTCCACAAAAAAGATCCGCCCAAGCACCTCTTCTGTACCGATATGGAGCCTCACCCGCTGCTGGTGCTTTACCCGCCGTTCAGTTCTTTCCAATAGAGAAAACGATATGCCAAGAATCTTTGACGACTTCAGGAATCCTTTTTCAGCTAGCTGGGATCCCCGCTTCAGAGCCCCTTTTTCGATCTGGCTCAGGTTCACCGCCGCCCGATCCCCCAGCGCCACCTCATCCACAGACTCACCGTGGGATTGAAGACCGCGGACCTTGGCATGAGCCAGAGCCGGCAGAAGTTCCACATCAGCGCCGGACTTCAGAAATCCTCCCGTCACCGTACCGGTGACCACGGGTCCAAATCCTTTAATGGAAAAGGCCCGATCAGCAAAAAGCCTGAAGAAGCCACGGTCCCGCCGCTCTTTGGATGCGTCTGAAATATTCAGGAGCGCGCTCCTCAATTGTTCTACACCCTCACCCGTTTCTCCGGAAACACGGGCAATGGGCGCCCTTTCCATGAATGACCCGGCTAGGAACTCCCTGATCTCCTCTTCCAAAAGATCGAGCCACTCCGGGTCGTCCACCAGGTCTATCTTATTCAAAGCTACCACGCCGGCAGGTACGCCAAGAATAGAGAGGATATCAAAGTGCTCCCGTGTCTGGGGCATGATCCCGTCATCGGCGGCGATAGTAAGAAGGGCTGCATCAATGGCGCTCACACCGGCCACCATATTGCGGATAAATTTTTCGTGCCCCGGCACATCTATGATAGTGATCTCATCAGAGAGGAAAGCAAAACCGAGATCGATGGTCATTCCCCGCTCCTGCTCTTCCCGAAGGCGGTCCGTGTCGGTGCCAGTAAGAGCCTTTACAAGTGTGGTCTTTCCATGGTC
The DNA here is from genome assembly GCA_012964825.1 of Candidatus Neomarinimicrobiota bacterium. Lineage (NCBI taxonomy): Bacteria > Pseudomonadati > Fidelibacterota > Fidelibacterota bacterium. The sequence goes on along the minus strand of DTTI01000058.1, from coordinate 36,771 downwards.
GATATGACCAGCAGTGCCAATGACGGTCTGGCTCACTTTGCCACTCCTTGGATGGCGTCGGAGAGATCTTTCATCTCAGCAGGCAACACCGCTTTCAGATCAATGGTGAATCTGTTTCCTTTAATATAACCGACCACAGGAAAATCCTGGGTTCTGAAACGCTTCGCCAGTTCAGTCGGTTTCACATTTTTCGCATCAAACCTGAGCGCAACACTTTCAATACTTTCCACCGGTAGGGACCCGCTCCCCGCTTCCACCATAGAGTCCACAACGGTGATGCCGAACTTCCGGACAGTGGCCTTGGGTAGTGATGCTAGCAGTTTCTGCCCTCGGCGCCGGAGGGTACTTCGGGGTGTTGTAAGCAGTTTGTGGGCCAGGTTAGTCCTGTTGGGTGAACCGTCAGTATAGCTCCGGAGCGTCCGCTCTAATAATGCCAATGTTATTTTATCGCAACGGAGTGCCCGATAGATGGGATTTTTGTGGAGTTTACTGATTAATGACTTTTTGCCGCAGACGAGACCCGTCTGGGGACCGCCCAGCAATTTATCGCCGGAGAAAGTGACCAGTCCAGCCCCCGAGTTAATCACATCCCTCACCACCGGTTCAGAGGGAAGAGAAAACTTGCTTAGGTCAAACAACGCCCCACTGCCGAGGTCCACAATGAGAGGAATCCGTCTCTTTTTTGACACATTGGCCAGTTCTGCCACGGACACTTCCTTGGTAAAACCTTCCACCCGGTAGTTGCTGGTATGGACATAGAGTATAGCTGCCGTCCCCGAGTTTACTCCCCTTTCATAATCGTTTAGATGTGTCCGATTGGTGGTCCCCACCTCCCGCATAACGGCTCCGCTTTTTTCGATTATATCTGGGATCCGGAAGGAGCCGCCGATCTCCACCAACTGCCCCCTGGAAATAACGACTTCCCTTTTATTCGCCACGGTATTGAGCGCCAATATGACGGCTGCTGCGTTGTTGTTCACCGCCAAGGCACTCTCCGCCCCGGTAAGGGAGGTCAGCAGTGTTGAAATGTGATCCAGTCGTTCACCCCGTTTCCCTGTTTCCAGATCAAATTCGAGAGCAGTATAAGTGGACACTTCCCGAGCCACGTCGATGGCCAGTTTGGGTGAAATAGGCGCCCGGCCCAGACCGGTGTGAAGGACAATACCGGTACCGTTAATGACCCGGCTGAGACCAGGCCGGTTGAGCCGGTCAATCTCAGCTAAAATCTTTAGAGTGATCTCTTTTTCGTTAGGGATTTGACGGCCGTTACGGGCACCGGAGCGAAGAGAGGCTAACTGTGCGCGAATCGTCTCCACCACCATTTGGCGCGGAAGTTGAACGCTTCCCCAGTCGATCCGATCCAGGACCGCACTCACGGAGGGAATGTCACGTAGACGCACAGGGCCACCTCATGACAGGAAAATAGAGGAAGGGTGAGTGAAAATCAAGGGAATATGAAATCATACAATTTTTCTGAGGTAAAGGGCCACCGCCACCGCCACCGCCATGAGGAGAGCAGTAAATAAAAACACAGACGGAACACCATAATTGACAGCAATGATGCCGCCGATTCCGGCGGCAAAGGAGCCAATGCCAAAACTTAAGAAAAAGGAGAAGCCGTACCCAATTCCCCGGGAGGGCGATGACGTGAATTCGGCAATCATGGCGTTACCTATAGGTTGATACATAAAGTGGACTACCCCCAGCATGAGGCCGCTCAACAGCGCCCATTCTCCGGGAACGTACCGGAAGGCGAGTAAAAGGGGAATATGAACGGCGCAGATCAAAATAAGAAGGCGGCACTTGTTGTACCGATCCCCCCACTTTCCCCCGATGAATTGACCCGGCATGCCGGCGATGAGGACTAACGTGGTAGCAAAGCCGCCGGTAATGACGCCATCCAGTTCTGAAAAGAGCTGCCCCAGTTTTTCGCTGAAAAAGACAGGCATGTAGGTGATGAACCCGGTAGAGGAAAGGCCGATAAGGGCCGCCACCACATAATAGACAAAGAGTGGTTTTAGACGGGTTTTAGCCGGTGCCGGCGCCCCATGAACGTCGGTCATGCCGTGCCGAGATGGGATGAGAACTGATGTAGCCACCGCCAAGAAGACCCAAAGTACTATCATGGTACCGTAGGCGTAACGCCAGTCCAGGGTGGTGGCAAACCACGCCGCCAGGAAAGGTCCCGCCGCCAAGCCTAAACTGCCCGCAATGCCGTGATACCCCATCCCTCGGCTGGTCTGGCGGATCCTTCGGGAAATGATAGTAAGCCCCGCCGGGTGGTAGATAGAAGCGGACAAACCCATGAGCATCATGCCTGCGGTCATGACAATTCTGTCAGGTGCCAGGATAATGACAAGTCCGGACAGAGCAGCGCCGATCTGAAAAACAAGAAGCAGCTGCCTTCCTCCCAACCGCTGTTCGAACCACCCCGCTGGCAAGGCGCCGAGACCGAACAAGAAGCTGGAAAACATATACATCCACCCCAGGGTGTCCAGCCCCACTCCGAACTCCTTCTGGAGCGTGATCATAATGGCGGGGAAGATGAGCATGCTGGCGTGGACGGAAAAGTGGGAGACGCCTGTCAGGGCCAGAACAATTTTCGATTCCCGTGTGAACATGCTAATCTCTCAATGGAGAGAGGGAACCAATATGGCTAAAGTGATAAGCTAGGACAGAGGCGTTAGCGCCTCTCCTTGATCCGGGACGCTTTACCCCGGAGTTTCCGGAGGTAATAGAGTTTAGCCCGGCGGACTTTCCCTTTGCGCACCACTTCGATGCTGTCAATGTTAGGTGAATGGAGGGGAAAAATCCGCTCAACACCAACGTTTGAAGAAATCTTCCTGACAGTGAAAGTGGCGTTGGTACCGCTGCCTCGCTTTGCGAGAACCACACCTTCGAACCGCTGAAGCCGCTCCCTGCCCCCTTCAAAAACCCTCACATTAACGCCCACAGTGTCGCCGGAATGAAAATCGGGAATGTTGTCCCGCTGGTGATCTGCTGAAAATTCGTGCGCCTGAGCCATTGTCCTACCTCACTTCAATAATTTTTCCTGATACTGTTCCCACAGATCAGGTCTGTTCTTTTTTGTTCTCAATTCTCTCTGTTCCTGACGCCAGGCGTCAACATTGGCGTGATGACCGCTCATAAGCACTTCCGGCACTTTTAATCCCTTCACTTCCTCTGGCCGGGTGTAATGCGGATGATCTAAAAGATCATGAGTAAATGAATCTGTGTTGGCGGACTCCTCATCACCTAGAACGCCTGGGATAAGTCTCACCACTGAATCGAGAATCACCATGGCCGGCAGCTCACCACCCGTCACCACATAGTCACCAATGGAAATTTCATCTGTCACCACTGCTTCTCTCACCCGTTCATCTATACCTTTATAATGGCCGCAGATAAAGGCGATACCATCCACTACAGACAGGTCTCGGGAAGTCTGCTGGGACAAAACCTGAGCCTGAGGGGACGGAAAAACGACCCTCAATCCATTATTGCCCTTGTAGAGCTCTTTCACCCGGTCCATGGCCTTCAGGATAGGCTCGGCCAGCATCACCATGCCGGTGCCTCCGCCGAAAGGATAATCATCGATCTGGCGGTGCTTTCCTTCGGTAAACTCCCGGAGATCGATCACATGATAGTCCACAATCTCCTTCTCACTGGCACGGCGGAGAATACTTTCGCCGATGACAGCTTCGGGAATGGCGGGAAACGGAGTAATGATAAAAATATGCATCACAGATCCAGAAGCCCTTCCATGGGAAAGATGGTAACGGTCTCGGAGTTAAAGTCAATCTTACGGATAATCTCCGGCACCCCCGGGATAAGAATTTCCTTCCCTCCCGAATCGATGGCGTAGACATCCTGCCCCGGCATGGGCATAATGTCGCTGAGGATCCCCACGGGCTGACCATCTGTAGTGATCACCAGAAAGCCGACAACTTCCTCCGGCAGGATCTCATCTTCACCTGCGGGGGCGAAAATTAGTTTACCCACCAGGTTTTCGGCATCTTCCCGGCTGGCGTTGCCGATCACCCTGTAGCGGATCAGCTTACCGGACTTTGCCACCGGCGAAAGGCGGATGTCTTCCGCCGCCTCTGGATGTTCTCCAATAAACAAAAAGTCTTCCTGCGCGTAATGCTCAAACCGGGAATCGAGGGGGTAAACCTTAACGTCGCCCTCCAGACCAACTGCCTTCACAACCTTTGCCGCTGGTTTGAGTCTTTTAGCCACTAGTCTCCTCAATGATTTCCATCATGGCACGTTTGCCGCCTTCTTTGGCTGTAATGGCGGAAATGAGGGTTCGAAGAGCCGTAGCAGTTCGGCCGTGACGGCCGATAATCTTGCCAACGTCCCCATCACCAACACGCAATTCATAAATGACCATTCTTTCTGTCTCCACTTCAGTAACGATCACTTCATCCGGTTTATCTACCAGTTCCTTTACAAGCTGCTCCAGTAACTTCTTCATAACAGCCTCCTCTTGTGTGCACAGCCAGCCGCCTCACCCACTTTCCTATTTGACTACTTTTCTTTTTCACTCTTTTCTTCAGATTCCGATTCTGCTTCATCAGCTTCAGCGGTTTCCTCTTCCTCAGACTCTGGTGCGGCTTCCCCCTCTTGTTCCTCTTCTTCTCCCGAGTCTTCAACAATTTCTTCTTCAGCTGCCGGCTCCTCTTCAACAGCCTTTTCTTCAGCTTCTTCCGTAGTTTCCGCTTCAGCGGCCTCAGCAGGATTCTCAGTTGTCCCTTCTTCTACTGGGGCCTCTTCGGCTTCCTCTTCTGCTACTTCTTCACTTTCAGCTTCGTCAGCGGGTACCTCTTCATCAGCTTTCTCTTCAGCAGGTTCCTCAGCTATTTCATCTTCTACTGGAGCCTCTTCGGCTTCCTCTTCTGTCTCGTTCTCAGCTGCCGGCTCCATGTCGGCCTCATCAGCTGTTTTTTCTTCAGCTTCTTCCTGCGGTTCCACTTCTGCATTTCCAGCTTCTTCTTCTGCTACTTCTTCACTCCCTGCTTCTTCAACGGCCGCCTTTTCATCAGGTTTCTCTTCAGCAGGTTCTTTTGCTGCTTCCGTCTCTTCTTCAGGCGCTTCCTTCTTTTCCTCCGTAGCTTCAGCTTTTGCCTCAGCAGCTGCTTCTTCTACGGTGGCCTCTTCCTGACTGTCCGCATCGGTGGTTACGGCATCTTCCTTGGCAGCATCCTTAACATCTTCCGCCGGTGCCTTTTCTGCCGGGGCTTTTGCAGCTTCCATCTCTGCTTTTTTCTTGGCCGCCTTCTCCACCTTTTTCTGCGCTGCCTTCTCTGCCTTGGTCTTCAGCCGCTCATCGCGATCCATGCCCCACTTCTGAAGTTCGTAGTCAATTGCTTTGTCATCCAGCCCCTGCTTCTTCAGGTGCATTCGGTAAAGGATGCCCTCCTGCTTAAGCAGGTTTCGGACTGTATCTGAAGGCTGGGCCCCCTTCCCCATCCATTCGATGATCTTTTCAATGTTCAGTTCGTAATTCTTCTCAGCCTGCTGAATGGGATTATACCACCCAAGCTCCTCGATGGGTCTGCCGTCTCTACGCTTACGCGAATCGATGACCACCACCCGGTAATAAGGTCTGTTCCGTCTGCCCATACGCTTCATTCTGATTTTAACAGCCAAAATAGTCTCCTTCAGTTAATGTATAAAAATGACCAACATCACACGATGTTATCGCTGATCGAGTTGATTATAGCATAGAAAGTTAGCTTTTTTCTGAGAAGAGAGGAAAAGAAAAACGAAGATTAATAATTCAAAAAAAACAGAGTTTTAGCTCTGAAAATCAGAAATCTCCCCCCACCTGCCTGAGGTCGATCTCTTCAATCACTGACCGCCCTTCCTGAGCAATGGCGGCCCAGACGGCCTCCACCACATTGTCCACTGTCACCATCTGATCTCTTGGAAAGTCGAAGTCAAACTTGTCCCACCAAGAGGAGTCTACCGCACCTGGAAAAACTGAGGTGATCTTGATGTTGGACTTTCTCAGTTCAATACGAACCGTATCGGCAAAACCCCTGAGCCCGTATTTGGTGGCGGAGTAGCCGCTACCCCAGGAGAGGGCCCGCTTGCCGGAAAGAGAGTTGATAAAAAAGATGTGACCGGCCTTGACCTTCTTCATAAGCTTCACCGCCTCCTGTGTTGCCAGGAAGGCGCCAGTGAGGTTCACATCCATCATATTCTGCCACTCCTTCAAGGTGATCTCTTCCACCGCCTTGAAGGTCCCCACACCAGCATTGTTCACAAGTACAGCCAACTCGCCAACTTTAGACGCCTGGCTGAAGAGGCTCACCACTTCATTTCTAGCGGTAACATCGGTTGGGACGACAAGATACTCTCCCTCCGCTTCACTCACCAGATCGGCCGTCACACGGAGGTTCTGTTTACTCCGTGCCGCCAGAACAGTGGTATAACCCTCTGAGGCAAGTTTCACGGAAAGCGCCCGGCCGATCCCTTCCGAGGCGCCTGTGATAACTGCTACAGGTTTCCTAGGCAAGAAGTCACCAATCAGCCTGCGGCGATTAAGTTCAGTGCCGAACCGGCTTTAAACCATTCTATCTGTACCGGTGAAAAGGTGTGGTTTAGTTCCGTTATAAATGAGGTACTGTCAGAGTGGATTACTTTCAGAGTGAGAGGTGTGTTCGGGGAAAACTCTTTCAAACCGAGAATGGCCACCCGGTCATCCTCTTGAATTTCATCATAGGCGGCAGGGTCGGCTAAAGTAAAGGCAAGCATCCCCTGTTTCTTTAGGTTGGTCTCGTGGATACGGGCAAAGCTTCTTACAATGATGGCAATACCGCCCAGGTGCCTTGGTTCCATGGCAGCGTGCTCCCGGGAGGACCCTTCGCCGTAGTTCTCATCACCGAAAACGACCCACTGAAGGTCCTGTTTCTTGTAGTATCTCGCCACGTCGCTGAAGCGAATACTTGTTTCGCCGGAAAGACCATTTTTCCCTACGCCAGTTTCGCCGGTAAAGGCGTTCAGGGCACCAATAAAGAGGTTGTCAGAAATGTTGTCCAGATGCCCCCGGAACTTAAGCCACGACCCGGCCGGGGAAATATGATCGGTGGTGCATTTGCCTTTGGTTTTTAGTAGAACTGGCAGGTCCCTTAAGTCTTCACCGCCCCACGGTTCAAAAGGTGTAAGAAGCTGCAGCCGCTCGCTCACTTCATCCACTGCCACATCCACGGCGGAGCGGTCATCCGGCGGCGCCACAAAGCCGTCTTCCCCTGTTTCAAAACCGTTGGCGGGAAGCTCGTTTCCGGACGGGGGATCCAGGCGAATCTCTTCCCCTGCTTCGTTGGTAATCGTATCCGTAAGAGGATTGAAAGATAGACTCCCTCCCAGCGCCATGGCCGTCACCAGCTCCGGCGAGCCGATGAAAGCGTGGGTGGCAGCATTACCATCGTTCCGCCGGGCGAAGTTCCGGTTGAAGGAGGTGATGATACTGTTTTTCTCTCCTTCTTCCTTGTCCAACCGGTTCCACTGGCCAATGCAGGGGCCGCAGGCGTTTGCCAATACAACACCGCCTATATCTTTCAGGTCATTCAGCTGGCCGTCCCTCTGGATGGTGGCACGTATCTGCTCCGAGCCGGGGGTCACCAGAAGGGGTGTCTTTGCTTTTAAATTATTTTCTTTCGCCTGGAGGGCGATATGGGCGGAGCGCTCAATATCTTCGTAGGACGAATTGGTACAGCTGCCGATAAGGGATACGGAGATCTCATCGGGGTAATCTTTCTCTTTCACCTCAGCTGCCATGGCGGAGATGGGCCTGGCCAGATCCGGTGTGAAGGGCCCCACCAAATGGGGTTCCAGGGTAGAGAGATCAATCTCGATCACCTGGTCGTAATAATTTTCAGGATTCTGTTCAATTTCAGGATCGGCTTTCAAGTGGTCATTCACCGATTCCGCCTGCTCCGCTACGGTGGTTCTTCCTGTAGCCCTGAGGTAGGTAGCCATGCGATCATCAAAGGGAAAGAGAGAGGTGGTGGCACCGATCTCCGCACCCATGTTGCAGATTGTTCCTTTACCCGTACAGGAGATAGACTGAGTCCCGTCGCCGAAATATTCCACGATGCGGCCGGTACCGCCTTTCACTGTCAGGATACCCGCCAGTTTCAGGATCACATCCTTTGGGGAAGTCCAGCCGCTCATGGAACCCGTAAGCTTCACGCCGATGACGCCGGGAAAGGAGAGTTCCCACGGTATGCCAGCCATGACATCCACCGCATCAGCACCGCCCACACCGATGGCCACCATGCCAAGACCGCCAGCGTTGGGCGTGTGTGAATCAGTTCCTACCATCATGCCGCCGGGGAAGGCGTAATTCTCCAACACTACTTGGTGAATAATGCCCGAGCCAGGTTTCCAGAAACCGAGACCATACTTCTGAGAAACAGATTTTAAAAAGTTATAAACTTCATTATTTTCGTATTTAGCCTGCTTTAGATCATCTGATGCTCCAAGTTGTGCCCGGATGAGGTGATCACAATGAACAGTACTTGGTACGGCGGTGTCGGATCGGCCAGCCTGCATGAATTGCAAGAGTGCCATCTGGGCCGTGGCATCCTGTAGGGCCACCCGGTCAGGACTAAAATTGCTATATGTTTTGAGACGTTCCGGAGCAGCGGTGAGCGGCTTATCAAGATGAGCTAGGAGTATCTTTTCCGCATAGGTGAGGGGCCGATCCAGAAACTCCCGGCTGACGGCAACTTTTTCAGCGAAGGAGGCGTATACCGCCTGCATCATGTCAAGATCCTTCGGTTTTCTGCTCGTTGTCATACTGTTCAGACTGCCTTTCCAGTGGTGGTTCAGTCAAAAAAGGTGGTGTTGGCTCGTCTAAGATGCCGTTGGAAATTACGGGCACCGGTGCGAAATTTCAATTTCATTCGCCCCTCTCAGGGTGGCTTTGATACAGTGAATTCAACAATCTCTCGCGGGATACTCATCACTACCGTCGCACTCATCTGCGGCACTCTGTTCGGCCAGCACCCACTTGTCCTGGAAAATACCACTTCTATTTTGAAGTTTCGGGTCACCTTTACCGATCCGTCCAAAGGTTACGAGCTGGAGGATCAGTTTTTTACCGTGGGCCTCCCCTCCGCTTCACTGCCCAGGCTATCAATCACCCCTATCCGGACCACACCCCTCTCCGATCAACCGAATGTGAGTCCATATTTCTCATCAGCTGCCGGTTACGGCCGTTGGGAGCGGTTGGAGCGATACCGTAATCTGGATGTGGGAATTTTGCAGCTATCCCCTACCACCTCCAACAATGCCTCAACGGCAGCTCTGGAGTTGGAGGTGACGATCCACTTTTCCGGTACTGGTCAAAACACGCCGGTACTAGCACGGTCTGAAGAACTTCTCTACCGCTACCGGATCCTCAACTGGAAAGGGGCGAAATCGTGGGTGGCTAGAAAAATACCCGCCCGCCGCTTAGACAGGACCACTGACCTCACCGGCGACTGGTATAAGATTACAGTTCCTGCTGACGGGATTTACGGCATCACCGGTACAGCCCTCTCCGAAGCGGGAATGAATATTGCGACTGTGATTCCTGACGCTCTCCGGATGTTTACCAACCCCCGGGGCGGCAGGCCGTTGGAAGATTTGGTCGCTCAGCCGGTGCCGAACAACTTGACGGAAGTGGCCGTCCATATTGACGGCGGCGGTGACGGAACAATCCACGAGGCTGACGAGGTGGTGTTCTACGGTCGTGGTCCCCGGGGTTTCGATACTTTGGAGAACAGCACCGTCACCTACAACCAGAACCCCTACACCGATCTGAATGTTTACTGGCTCAATATCCCCCAGGACGTGGATATCCGCGGCAAGCGGATCGAGACGGTGGACGATGAGTTCAGCGAACCTGTGGTCATCGAATACGGTACCGCTTACAGCCATGCAGAAAGCGATGAAGTGAACCCCTTTGAATCGGGTCTGCTATGGGTAGGACCCGGTGTGACGCGGCAGCAAACACTATCGGCGCCCATACAACTGCACCACCCGCGACTGGAGATCACCGCCACAGCGGACATTTACCTATTCGGCGGCACCTCTTCAGGAGCCGAAGGGTTCCCGGCCCACCTTCTTGAGATCCACCAGCGCAGCGTGGCCGATACCCTTTTGAAAACATTAGCCTGGGCCGGCATGACCACCAAGAACGCCTCTCTGGACCTGGATGAATCGCTCTTTACCCACGGTTCCAATTTTCTCCTATTTAGTAACACCACCACCGATGGCCTCTCCAAAGTTTTTCTCGATTATATCACGGTACGGTACGGAAGTGATCTGATCTGGGAAGGTACTCAATTCGAATTCTGGGCGCCGGCGAATCTGGCCATGGTTAGGTTCATGGTGAGCCAAGTGAACTCGGACATTGCTGTCTGGGACATTACAGACGTTCACTCGCCCGCTGATCAGGATGTGGTGCTGAGCGGAAACAGGGGCTATTTCGAAAAAACACTCTCATCAGCCGGAACTGAGCGGTTCATTGTATACAACAAGACCGAAACATTGGATGTGACAGGGGTGGTGAAAATTGATGACCAGAGCTTCTCCACACTCCGCACATCACTATCCGGCATGGACCATATCATCATTGCGCCGGAGGAGTTTCTCACCTCTGCGGAGAAGCTGAAAGAGCACCGTGGAACCTCCACCCTAGCGACCCTCCAGTCCGTGTATGATGAATTTTCAGGCGGCGTTACGGACCCCCGGGCCATCAGACTGTTCCTTAAATGGGTCAAGGAGAACTGGACCGCTTCCTCAGGGAGTGGTTTTCCCTCTTATGTTTTACTTTTAGGCGACGGCGATTATGACTACCGGAACATTACTGGCAGCGCCACCAACTTTGTACCCACATTCCAGTCCGGCTCCAACGGTGTCACTTCAGCCGATGACCGGTTCGCATATTTGGACGGCATGACGCCGGAGATGGCCATAGGGCGCCTCCCCGCCGGATCGCTTTATGAAGCGGAGGTGATGGTGGACAAGATCATAGGATACGAATCGGAGCCGGAGATAGGCCTCTGGCGCAGGCGGGTAACACTCATCGCCGATGACTTTGCCCGGCCCAACTTCGGCGCCCTGGAACTATCCCATACGAAAAATAGCGAAGAACTGTCAGGAATGATCCCTCGGGCCTTGGAGGTGCGCAAAATTTACATGGAAGATTATCCAGAAATCAATGACGGTTCTCAGTACGGCGTCACCAAGCCCGGTGCTTCCGAAGCGCTCTTTGATCTACTCCATGAGGGGACAGTCCTTTTGAATTACATCGGGCACGGCTCGGCCTACCAGTGGGCACAGGAGGGGCTTCTTTCCTCTGCTCGGGGTGATATGGCGTCCATCCAAACGGGAGACCGCCTCCCCATCTGGCTGGCGGCCACCTGCAGCTGGGGCAGGTACGACAATGTTGAAGGGAGCGCCATGAGCGAGGAGATCCTCCGAGCACCGGCCAATGGTGGTGTGGCTGTCATCTCCACCAACGGACTTATCACATTCTCAGCTAACAGAAGTTTTATCCTGAAACTTTTCGGCGCTTTCTTCCCCGACACCACCGTAACGGACCTATCCCTGGGCGTTATCTACAATAGCATCAAGGACGGCTCCCGGGGCTCTGAAATGTTTCACCTGCTGGGCGATCCGGGGTTGAAAGTGGCCCTGCCATCCAAGTCCGCTGAAGTAACTTCCGTGATGCCGGATACCCTTGTTGCTCTACAGACAGGAAGTTACGCCGGAACGGTTTCGGGTGAAGCCCCCGGTGCAGGCGAAGGGTTTATTACTGTAAACGACGCCCAGCGGCAGGTAACACGGCATTATGAGTTGGACAACTATTCTGAGGATGTTTCCTATACCCTTCCTGGCAACACGCTGTTCCGGGGACATCTCTCTTTTTCCGGCGGCGCTTTCAACGGCACCTTCATCCTCCCCAAGGATATCAGCACCGCTGCCACAGGAGGCAGACTTTCCGTCTATTTATACGGCCCGAAGAGCAACGGCCTGTGGGAGGGCCTCGGCCTGAAGGAAGGGCTCATTTTCAAAGGGGGTACAGAAAATCCGGTAGATCAGGATGGTCCACTCGTCTCCTTTGGAATGGAAAGTCGCACAGTTGAGACGGGCGACAACATACCGGGAAATGAGGATCTGATTGTCACCCTGTCGGACCCGCTGGGGATCAATGTAACAGGTGAGATTGGCCACGGCATCCGCCTCTGGAACGGCGAACAGGAAATGGACGCGGTGGACCTCACTAACGGCTTTGTTTACGATGAAGGAAGTCATACCAGTGGTTCGGTGAAATTTCCGCTCGCAAACGCCCCCCCGGGCGAAACAACAGTGACTGCGGAGGCGTGGGATAATGCCAACAACGCTTCCAGGGAGACCGTCACCTTCCGGGTCACCCTTGATGAAGAACTTAAACTCACGAACGTTTTCAACTACCCCAACCCGTTCAGCGACAAAACTCAGTTCGGCTTTGAGGTGAACCGGGAAGTCTTTGCGGAGATCAAGATCTTCACTCTGGCTGGTGAACTGGTGGCCCAGCTGGAACCGCTGGAATCTTTCTACGGCTATGCCCACATCGACTGGGACGGTCGGGACCAGTACGGTGACCTCATCGCCAACGGTGTCTACCTCTACCAGCTGAAAGTGACCACCATCGATGGCGAAGACGAAACAACCCACATTAACAAAGCAGCCAAATACCGCTGAAATGACTCAGTTCATTCTCGCCTCCACCTCACCCCGCCGCAAGGATCTGCTGGATCGGCTGGAGATCCCTTTTGAGATCATCCCCAGCTCTATAGAAGAGAATTATGACAACGGTATGGCGCCACCAGAGATGGCGAATCTGTGGGCCCTCGAGAAGGCGAGAGACGTGGCCGCGGACCACCCGGAAGAAATTGTCGTGGGTGCCGACACTATTGTGGCGCTGGAGGGAAAAATCCTTGGCAAACCAATAGATTCATCCGAGGCAACAGAGATGCTCAGAGCACTGTCGGCAAGGACACACACCGTTTACACCGGCGTTGCTTTGGTGCTGAAGTCCAGCGGTGTTGAAGCGTCTTTTGTAGAGTCCACCGAAGTGACCTTTTTTGAGCTGGAGGAGGCGCTCATAAGCAGGTATGTGGCCTCCGGCTCCCCACTGGACAAGGCCGGCGCCTACGGCATCCAAGACGGGTCTGCCTGCTTCGTGGAAAAAGTGAACGGCTGCTACCACAATGTGGTAGGCTTCCCAGTGGCACGGTTTGTTCAGCTGGTCCGGTCTGAGAAGTTCAAACAACAGTTTCCCGTCGACATTTGGTTTGTTTCCGACAGGGAGATCGCTTAAAATCACCAGCTTATGGTGAACGAAATTCAGGAACCTGCACCCTTTTTTGAGGAACTGAAAAAGCTCAGGGTCGAAAGGGACATTGAGCTCAATGAAGTCTCCACCCGCACCAAGATCAACCTGGAATATCTGGAGGCTATGGAGTCGGGCGATTTTTCGTTTCTGCCCTACATTTACGTTCGCCTCTTTTTGAAATCTTACGTTGTTGAGATCGGTGCCGAGACCGAGGAGGCTCTTCAGCAGTTGGATCACCTCATGGACAAGAAGACACCCGTCGACGACCAGCAGCCCAGCGAAGAAAATGAAGAGAGTGAAGAGTTTTCTAAGGACAGTCTGGAAAAATCGCTCATGCCTGTTTCCATGAACAGCATGACCTTGTCTATTGTGAAAGTTACAGTTCTGATCCTCGTTGTTTTCTTTGGTGTGTGGGTAGTGAAGCAAATTACTGTTGACGAACCTGAACTAGCGGAAAGTTCTACGGAAGCACCTCTGGCTGTGGCGCCTAAGATTACAGATCAGGAACTTAACGCCAATTTTATACCGTCCGATTTGGATCAGAAACTGAACCTAGAGGCACCGTACAAGCTTGCTCTTTCTTCCACCAGTGAAACCTGGTACGAGTTTGAATCGGACTATTCAGGCAACATCACCTCCGCCAGTCTGCTCGCGGGTAGCGAAGTTACACTGGATTTCAACGAATATCTTTATCTGCGGTTTGAGCGAGCCACCGATGTCTCCGTCTTTCTGAACGGAACATCAGTTTCTCTCCAGGATGTGCCTCATCCCACTGATGTCATATTCGACGGTCAGAGCAAACAGCTTACCATCCGCAGCTACACACCCCGGTAGCACCCTAACTCCCCCTTAAAGTTCTCCTTTCAAAAAACCATGTAAGAGGCGGAAGATTTATCTTGACATTGGTGGGGTACTAAGCTAACATTATGGGTAGAAGTGGGTAATAATCCCATAATTCTCGAGTATGACAATTACAGAAAACACCTTCACCGGGGAATTCAACTATACCCTGGATTCAAAGGGGCGGTTAAACATTCCGTCAAAATTCAGATCGGCCCTTTCCCCCGACAATGACGGAAGTTTTGTCATTACAAAAGGGATGGACCGTTGCGTTGTGGCGTATCCCCTGGTGGAGTGGCAGAAGCGAGTGGAAGCCGGTCTCAGGGAATTGTCAGCCACATCCCAGCGCAACCGTCTTTTTGTCCGCTCCCTCACCCGTTATGCTGCCACAGTCAAGCTGGACGGGCAGGGCCGCATCCAAATCACCCAGTTTCTGAAAGAGTACGCCAACCTGGACCGGGACGTGAGAATCATTGGTGTTGTGAACAAGATTGAGATCTGGAATCCTGATGATCTGGAAAAAATACAAGATCTTTCCCCAGAAGATTTTGACGACCTGGCAGATAAAGTAATCCTTTAGCCTGTGACTTCAGAATGGGACGCTGCAAAAAAACATCATATATCGGTTCTGAAAGAAGAAGTTCTCTCCTACCTCGCGGTAAAGCCGGACGGTATTTACCTGGACGGAACTGTGGGTCTCGGCGGGCACGCGTCGGCGGTCCAGAGTCAACTTTCTCCCAAAGGGTGCCTAGTCGGGTTTGATGGTGATAAGGAAGCCGTCAGACACTGTGAAAAATTGCTGTCGCCCTCCTGTCACCTCCTCCAAGCGCCCTACGATACTTTCCCTCAACACCTCTCCTCCCTCAAAATTCAAAAACTGGACGGTATGCTGTTAGACCTAGGCATATCATCTTACCAGCTGGACACACCGGCCCGAGGTTTTGCCTACCGCACGGAAGGGCCTTTGGACATGCGCTTTGATGGAAGCGGTTCCACCACCGCCCGGCACATTGTTAACAGATGGCCTGTTTCAGAGCTGAAAAAACTGTTCAAAGAGACCGGCGAGGAGCGGCGCGCTTCCGCCATTTCCAATGCAATCGCAAAGGTGAGGGATTCAAATCCGGTAGAGACGACGTCTGATCTGACACATATTATAAAGAGAGTCGTTAGCGACCATACCGTCACCAAGACCCTCTCCCGCGTCTTCCAGGCGCTCCGCATCGCTGTGAATGGTGAACTGGGGTGCCTCGAAAGATTTCTGGACGCATTCGCAGGTTACCTGAAAACCGGCGGCCGGATTGTCATTATTTCTTATCACTCACTGGAAGACAGGATGGTAAAACAGACTTTTCGCAAGCTGGAGAAAGGGTGTGTCTGTCCCTCAGAGTTTCCGGAGTGCCGGTGCGGCATCACTCCTACCCTCAAAGTTTTGACACGTCGTGTGGTCCGCCCCACAGAGGAAGAAACTTCAGAAAACAGCCGTGCCAGAAGCGCGCGGCTTCGGGCGGCGGAGAAAATCTAGTGGCAAGGCAGAGAGCGAAACACCGCCGCAGAACCTCCCGCAAACAAAAAGAATTCATCAACTCCATCCTCTTCCTGGCCGTGTCACTGTTATCTGTGACAGGGCTTCTGATCTATCTCTGGGTGTACAATGAGATCATTCTCACAGAGAAAGGCAATGCGGGACTGAGGAAGACGAAAGAGGTGCTGCTGGAAGACAACAAACGTCTGGGCGGCAATATCGCCCGGCTCATGCGGGCGGACAGGATAACCTCTATCGCGGAAAAGGAGTTGAACCTGGTGACGCCGGTTCCGGAGACGCTGGTTGTCTTTATCGAGCCAAGAGATTTCAGTGATAGAAGCGGGGCGAAATGACCAAATCATTCTCCAAGTTACGGCCTCGAATCCTCTTTCTCTCCAGTGTCATGATACTGGTGTGGGCCGGCCTCACCATGCGCTTCTTCTACATTCAAGTGATCCGCGCCCATGATCTCAGCGCCCGGAGTGATCAGCAAGGTGGCAACAAAGTGCTGCTTTCTGCGGTTAGAGGTTCTATAAAAGACAGGCGCGGTCTCGATCTGGGCACCAATGTTATTCACTACTCTTTCGGAATCCATCCGAAAGAAGTTGAAAACCGGGAGCAGCTCATAAGTGCATTCACTGATGCCACCGGTCGGTCCCGGAAATATTACGAATCAAAATTCAGTGAGTCGGCCCCATACGTTTTCCTGGACAGGAACCTTCGCACCGAAGTGGCCCTGCCCCTGCTGGAACTGGAAGATCGGGGTCTTGTGGTGGGCAGGCACGGCTACCGGTTATACCCCCACCAAAACATCGCTTCACAAATCATCGGCTTTACAAATGTGGATAATATGGGTATTGAGGGTATAGAGAAACAGTTTGACAAGACCCTCAGCGGCAAGAACGGTTGGATAGTTCTCCAGAGAGATGGTAAGGGACGCAGCAGGCGCAATAGCGCCTATCCCCGCTTGTCGACGGTGGACGGCTCCGATGTCTATCTCACCATTGATCTCCAGTACCAGGCCATCCTTCAGGATGAGTTACAGAAGCGTGTTACAAAGACTAACGCCAAAGGCGCAATTGGCGTTATACTGGAACCGCGGACAGGGAAGGTGCTCGCCATGGCATCGTTGCCGGACTTTGATCCAAACGGCCCTGCTACACATCCCCGAGAGACATACCGCAACCGGGCGGTGACAGACCAGTTCGAGCCGGGATCCACATTTAAGGTGGTTCCCGCCACTGCGGCCCTGAGCTACAACTCCGTAGGCAAACACGAAGAATTCAACTGTGGCAATGGCTCATACAATTTCCACGGGCTCGTC
The DNA here is from genome assembly GCA_012964825.1 of Candidatus Neomarinimicrobiota bacterium. Lineage (NCBI taxonomy): Bacteria > Pseudomonadati > Fidelibacterota > Fidelibacterota bacterium. Next base: position 19,707 of record DTTI01000058.1, on the reverse strand, counting down.
ATCAAGGATTGGGAAAAGTTTAGTCTTCTCACATTCCCTCAGATTATCCAGAATTCCAGCAATGTGGGAACAGTGAAGATCGCTGAACGCATCGGCCCCAAGAACCTTTACTCCATCGGCCGGAAGTTCGGATTTGGTTCTTTTTCAGGCATCTCCTTTCCTGGTGAAGCGAAGGGAGTCTTCAAGCAGACAAAAGATTGGAGTGGTATTTCCATCGCTGAAATCTCCATCGGTTATGAGGTGTCTGTCACCACCCTTCAACTGGCACTGGCCTACGGCGCTGTGGCTAATGGCGGTTTTCTCATGAAGCCCCAGATCGTTGAAAAAATTATCCACCCTTCGGGCACTGTCAGTTATGAGACCGAGCCTCGGGTCATCAGGCGGGTCGCCTCAAAGAAAGTGATGGATGAACTGACCGATATGCTGGAGCTGGTGGTCTCCAAGGGGACAGGAACAAAAGCAAACCTGCCCGGCTGGAACGTTGCCGGAAAAACGGGTACGGCCAAAAAATACGTGGATGGAGGATATTCCAACAATCGGTTTATCACCTCATTTGCAGGTTTCTTCCCCGCCCACGATCCGAAAATGGTAGCGGTCATTATCCTAGATGAGCCGAAGAACGGCCTTCATTGGGGCGGTGAAACGTCCGCACCTGTCTTTCAGGCTGTCATGAAGCGGATTGTGCAGGCAGACGATTCAATACTGGTCCATAAGCCTGTGAAACAAAAAAGGGGAGTGATGGCAAGTGTGTTGAATGAACTGGCCCCTGAAAAAGAAGGTGACTCTTCTCCCACGCCCATTACACTCATTACAACAGCCGCCACGCCGAAAGACGGCTGGGTGGCAGTGCCGGACGTCCGGGGCAGGAGCTTAAGAAATGCCACATCCATGCTGAGACAAGCCGGTTTGAAAGTTAAGCCTAAGGGTTCCGGGACCGTGGTGTGGCAAAGTCCGACACCAGGATTGCTGGTGAAAGAGACGTCATCCTGTACCATAGGATTGAACTGATGGTTGCGGTACGCACATTATTGGATGGGGTCGATGTGGTTCAGCCGTCATCGGTGGAGATCCCCATCAATTCTGTGACGGCTGACTCCCGTCACGTCTGGCCCGGCTCAGCTTTTGTGGCTGTGGAAGGATACATTGTCAACGGCCTCGATTATGTGCAAAACGCTATCGCTCACGGCGCCGCCCTCATTATTTCAAACGGCGGAACGAAAGCTGACGATTTACTTGACAATGTGAAGACACCCACAGTTCGGGTTAAGAATGTCCGAAAGGCACTTTCAGCCATTGCCGCCAATCTACATGGCCACCCTTCCGAAAAACTGACCACGGTGGGCATTACCGGTACCAACGGTAAAACAACTACTGGATATATTATCGATTCCATTCTGAAAGCAGCGGACATAAAGAGCGGCATGATGGGAACCCTGGGCGTGGCGGCACCGGGAATGGAAGCGCACACTGGTCTCACCACACCGGACAGCCTGGACCTCCAGCGTACGCTGGCCCTTTTTGTTGACGGCGGCCTAACTCATTCTGTTATTGAAGTTTCTTCTCACGCCCTGGAGCTGGACCGAGTGGCGGACGTGTCTTTTGACATGGCGGTGTTTACCAATTTTTCTCAGGACCATCTCGATTTCCACAAAAGTATGGACAACTACTTCCAGGCGAAGAGCAGGCTGTTTGCCATGCTTTCCTCTGATAAATGTGCCGTTTTGAACACCGATGATCCGAAGTCGGCGGAATTGGAAAAGGTGACGGACGCCCGGGTGATTACTTACGCCATGGAGGCGGACGCAGATGTAATATTCTCTGACTGGGGCATGTCCATTGACGGAATCTCAGGCACCGTTGAAACTGGCGGTGAAACAATCCATATCTCCTCTCCCCTAATGGGCTCCTATAACCTCCACAACATTCTGGCGGCAGTGGCGACGGCCACCGTTTTGGAAGTACCGGTTGATGCCATAGAGTCCGGTGTCCAGTCCCTAGTGACTGTCCCGGGGCGTGTAGAACGTATGAAGAGCCACAACGGCGCCATTGTTATTGTGGACTATGCCCACACCCCGGACGCATACAATAAACTTTTTTCTTCACTCAAGACACTCCTACCTCGCGGGAATAGGCTGGGCGTTATTTTTGGCTGCGGCGGTGACAGGGACCAGGAAAAACGTCCCCTCATGGCAGCCGAAGCCGAAGCTTACGCCGACAAGATCTACGTGGCTCCTGACAATCCCAGAACAGAATCTATCGACACTATTAATAAGGATATTGCAAGAGGGTTTAAAAAAGAGAGTCACAGTTTTCACACCGACCGTGGGGAGGCGATCCGGGAGGCTGTGGCGTGGCTAAAGCCCGAGGACATCCTAGTCATCGTCGGCAAAGGGCGGGAAGACTATCAGATCACCGGGGCGGAACGAATGCACCATTCAGATGTAGAAACAGTAAAACAGATAGTAAAGGAACTGGCCGGAGATGAGAATTGATCTGCCTGACCCGGAAAGATTCATGAAACTTTTTTATGAGATCACAAGCCAGCAGCCTGAAGCCAAGATCACTGGAGTCACGCTTGACAGCCGTGAAGCACGGCCAGGGGATCTCTTCATCGCTATGGTAGGAGAGCGGGTGGACGGTCACCAGTTTCTCCCCCAGGCATCTGGTGCCCAATGCTCGGCTGCTCTCGTTTCTGAACGCGATGACGGTGTGGACTTTCCACAGATCGTGGTAGATGATCCAGCCGCAACCGTTTCTCAGCTGGCAACAACTTGGCGGAGATCACACAGTGTGGAAGTTACTGGCATCACCGGCTCAAACGGCAAAACGACAACGAAAGACCTTTTGATACACATCTTTTCTGTGAGGCACGTAGTGCATGGGACTCGCGGGAACTATAATACCCATCTAGGGTTACCCCTCACCTTACTCGAGCTAGACTCCCTCCATTCCCAATCCTTCCTTGAAATGGGAGCCAATCACCGGGGCGATATTGGATATCTCTGTAGTCTGTCCCTACCTCGGCACGGATTAATTACCAATATCGCCCCAGCCCACCTCTCCAGCTTCGGCTCCGTAGAGGCGGTCAGGGAAACCAAAGGTGAACTTTTTGAAGCCTTGCCGGAAAACGGCATCGCATTTATAAACTCCGATGATGAACTCCTGAAAGGTTTGACCACTCCGGCTGAGAAAGTCACTTACGGGTTTAACCCCGAGTGCAACTTCAGCGGTGACATGAGCCGGAACAATAAAGGCCTTATTACACTTATTGTTAATGGTGAGAAACTGCCTACCGGTTCTGCCAATCAGACTTTTGCAAAGAATGTGCTGGCGGCGTCTGCCGCCTCTTCCACACTCGGGATACCATGGGAAGACATCCAACACCAGGTAGCTACCTTTTCGGCAGTGGCGGGCCGATGCCGGATGGAGAAGCGGAACGGTGTCATCGTTATTGACGACACATACAATGCCAATCTCATTTCTACCTTGGCTGCCCTGGACTATCTCTTTGATATTCCCGTTACAGGAAAAAGACACTTCATTTTTGGTGATATGCTTGAGCTGGGAGTCGCCAGCAAAGATCATCACCGCCAGGTAGGGCAGGCCGCCTCAGAGAGGGGTGTGGACCAGTTCATGTGTTACGGACCGGAGTCGGCCGCTGCCGCCGAAGCGGCCAACGGCATCGAGGCTGAACATTTTGACGATAAAGATTCACTGGCAGAGGCGTTGAAAGATACAGTGATCGAAGGCGATGTGGCACTGTTCAAAGCATCCCGGGGGATGGAGCTTGAATCGGTGATCAAACAGGTGTTCGGAAACTGATGTTCTACCACATTCTCTACCCGCTCAGGGACCAACTGTCTGTACTAAACATTTTTCAGTACATCACATTCCGGGCAGCGGGGGCTGCCATCACCGCTCTAATCATCAGTTTTGTAGTAGGCCCGTGGATCATCCGGAAGCTCCAGTCGAGTCAGGTGCTAGAGACCATAGGCGAAAGAGGACCTAAAACACATCAAACAAAGAAGGGCACGCCAACAATGGGGGGAATCATTATCCTTGTGGCAGTGATTCTCCCCACCCTCCTTTGGGCCAATCTGCTGAACAGCTATATCCATATCATTCTGCTTGCCACCATCTGGATGGGCCTCTTTGGATTCCTCGACGATTATCTTAAGACGATGCAAAAGTCAAAAGAGGGGCTGGTGGCAAGGTACAAATTCGCCGGACAGATAGGCCTGGGGCTCGTCATCGGCGGGTGGCTCTACTTTGGGGCAGAGTTCAGGGAAATCGGCCCAGTCACCTCTGTACCTTTCTTTAAGAATCTGGAGATACCTTTCGGCGTTCTCTACATTCCGTGGGTGACACTGGTGCTGACGGCCAGCTCCAATGCAGTAAATCTCACGGACGGGCTGGACGGGCTGGCGGCGGGACTTCTGGCCATCTGTGCCCTCGCCCTGGCGGCAATTTCCTACATCTCTGGCCGAGTCGATTTCAGTAGCTATCTTAACATTATATACCTTCCTAAAGCTGGGGAACTGACCATTTTCGCCGCGGCGCTGGGCGGTGCCTGTCTCGGCTTTCTCTGGTTCAATGCTCCGCCGGCGCAAGTCTTTATGGGCGACACAGGCGCCCTCTCTACCGGGGCGGCGCTGGGGACCTTGGCCATCCTGTTGAAAAAGGAGCTCCTCCTGGTGATTCTGGGCGGTGTCTTTGTCTGGGAGGCCATTTCAGTCATGATTCAGTTGGGCTACTTCCGATGGTCAAAGAGTAGAACGGGCGAGACAAAACGGTTCTTTCTCATGGCGCCGGTACACCATCACTTTGAGTTGAAAGGATGGAAAGAGACGCAGGTTGTTATCCGATTCTGGATAATTGGGATACTCTTTGCTCTGATGACATTCAGTACATTCAAGATTCGATGATGGATATCAGCAACAGGAAAACCATGGATCTCAATGGCAGGTCTGTTGCGGTCATCGGCGCAGCCCGGAGTGGGCTGGCGGCGGCGAAACTGCTGACTAAGCTGGGCGCGAATGTGTTTGTTAGTGAAGCAAATGAAAAGATTGATGTCGGTGAACTGAAAACAATTGGTGTGCCGTTTGAAACGGGTGGTCATTCTGAAAAGGTGACTGAGAACGATCTCATTGTGGTATCTCCGGGCGTACCGCAGGATTCAGAAGTGGTAAACCGGGCAAAAACTTCCGGGATCCCATTAGTGAGCGAGATTGAACTCGCCAGCTGGTTCACTGCCACCCCTATAACCGCCGTCACAGGTTCAAACGGGAAAACAACCACTACATCTATTCTGGCAGAAATGTGCCGCCAGGGAGGCCTCACAACTTTTGAGAGTGGCAACATAGGGACCCCCTTTGCCAAAGTGGTTTTGGAGAATCTGGATAGTGAGCCAAGAAATGCCGTTCACGTCTTAGAAGTAAGTTCGTTCCAGATGGAACAGATCCACCATTTCAAGCCTGACGTGGCGGTGATCCTCAACCTCTCCCCCGACCACTTGGACCGATACGGTTCCATGAACGATTATGTAGAAGCAAAAATGCGGGTGGTAGAAAATATGACGGGGGAGGATCATGTGGTTTACAACCTGGACGATCAGTTTCTCTGTGAGATTCTGAAAACGGATGCTGAACCAGCGCCGTTCAGCGCAGGTTCTTCAGGCGGTCTCCGGTTCTGTCTGAACGAAACCAAGATTTATGACGAATCCCGTGAACCATTCATCTACCTGAATGAGATCTCCCTACCGGGCACTCACAACGTGGCCAATTTCCTGGCGGCGGCTACGGCGGCTGAAATCCTGAACGTGAGTAAAGACGCCATCAAGCAGGTAATGAAAACATTTAGCGGAGTTCCACACCGCCTGGAGAAACTTAAGACCCTAGATGGTGTCACTTTCTATAACGATTCCAAGGCCACCAACATCGAATCAGTGAAGGTAGCCCTGCAGTCGTTCACCGCCCCCGTTGTTCTGATTCTCGGGGGGCGTGACAAAGGCGCTGATTTCGATGAACTGATCCCCTACCTCGCGGGCGGGGTAAAACTGGTAATAACGCTGGGTGAAGCGGCGGAGCGCATCGAGAAGACCCTCTCCAACAACCCTCCCTTCCTACGAGCTCACTCAATGGCTTCCGCCGTTTCCCTGGCCTACCAGAACAGTAAAGCGGGAGATGTAATTCTCCTCTCCCCCGGCTGTACCAGTTTCGACATGTTTAACAATTTTGAACAACGGGGCAACACGTTCCGTGAAGAGGTGATGAGGTTGTGACATGCCCATAGAGGTGTCCTCAGAAAAATACGATAGACCGCTCCTCATCATCACCATGATACTTCTTGCGATTGGGGCGGTAATGGTCTTTAGTTCCAGTTCAGACATTTCCCTGGACAAATTCGGCAGCGGCACCTTCTATTTCCGGCGGCACCTTTTACGTGTTTTTATGGGGCTAGCTGTCATGGTGGCTGCCATGTTCATAGATTATCGCCTGCTGAAGCGGATCGCTGCACTCCTCTTTATTGTGAGCATTGTGCTATTGATCGTTACCAAGGTGATGTTCCTCATAGCGGGAAACCATTCACCGGCCCGGTGGCTCTACCTGGGACCGCTTCGAATTCAGACATCGGACCTAGCCCGGTTCGCCACTATCATATACCTGGCAACATATATCGATAAAAAACGGGACGGAATCGGTGACTATGTTAACGGCTTCCTCCCTCCCGTCATCATGACAGGGATTGTCATGGCACTTATCATTATTCAACCGGACTACAGTACGGCAATTATGATCGGTCTCATTGTTATGATCATGCTTTTCATCGGCAGGGCCAGGCTGATCCACATGCTAGCCACCTGTGGCGTGGGGATGACAATCCTTATACCTGTTATGATCGCCGAACCATACAGGTTTAAGAGATTGATTTTCTACTTAAAGGGGATATTCGATTTTTCCGACGCCAGTTACCAGCTCCAGCAGTCGATCATCAGCCTCGGCAATGGTGGAATGATAGGCGTTGGCCTGGGCGCCAGTACAGGCAAGAACCTTTTCCTCCCGGCACCTCACACTGATTTTATTCTGGCTATTATGGGTGAAGAGATCGGCTTCGCCGGTATTTTTGTCCTCATTACGCTCTACCTGGCTATTTTCCACAGGGCGCTGAAGATTTCCAAAGGGTGTACGGATGTGTTCGGCATCATGCTGGGCATCGGTCTGTCGGTCCAGATCGTGACGTATGCCTTCATAAATTCGGCGGTAGTGACGGGGATCGTCCCCACCACCGGGCTCCCCATTCCGTTCATAAGTTTTGGCGGCAGTGGCCTGTTGACGAATCTCCTCTCCGTAGGGGTCCTGCTGAATATATCAATGGCTAGGCGGACGGTGAGAAGAAGATCGGAAGCGAGGATCCGTTTTGCCTGAGTCAAGGAAAAGTTTCATCATCGCCGGCGGCGGCACCGGTGGCCACCTCTTCCCAGCACTGGCCATTGGGGATGCATTGAAAAAACGGTTTCCATTTGCCACTATCCATTTCGTTGGCTCCAAGTTCGGACTGGAGTCCAAAATTCTCCCGGAACGGAACTATAGCCATACACTGCTCACCATCAGGGGATTTATGAGAGGCATTTCCTTGAGAGCCCTTTTCAGGAATCTCCTCTTTCCTTTCAGGTTCGCCGCTGCTTATCTCAAATCCCGGCGGTTGATTAAGAAACTCTCTCCTGTGGCTGTCATCGGTACCGGCGGTTACGCCAGCGGACTACCACTCCTAGCGGCCATTCACAGAGGGATACCAACGGTCATTCATGAACAGAATTCCTATCCTGGCATAACAACACGATGGCTCTCCTCTAGAGTGACTCGTGTCTGCCTTAGTTATGAAGATGCCCGGCGTCACCTTAAAAAAAAAGTGGTGTCGTCACCGGTAACCCTGTTAGGGAGGAGATTATGAACGGTGACAGGAAAAAAGCTTTGCACGCATACGGCCTGAAGGAAGACTTACCAGTGTTGGCCCTTCTGGGCGGCAGCCAAGGTGCCCTGGTGTTGAACAAAGCCTTGGAGAAGGCTCTCAACGATTTGAAAGACGTGCAGATCCTTTGGCAGACTGGCGACTTGCATCTTGAGACCTACCGGAAGCACGAGACCGGCAGAGTGAAAGTGATGCCGTTTGTGGATGATATGGGCGCTTTTTATGCAGCGGCAGATCTGATCATCTCCAGAGCTGGTGCTCTGGCCCTGGCGGAGATTGCCGCCTGCGGCAAGCCGTCCCTCTTAGTCCCTTTTGCAGGTGCGGCTGGCGATCACCAGTCCATGAATGCAGAAAGCCTCCGGGCATCAGGGGCGGCCATGGTGGTGCATCAGAAAGAGTTTACGGGCGAGCGCCTAGCCGATGAGGTGAAACAATTGATGGGTGACAGTCAGGTACTTTCCAGGATGGCATCGGCGGCCCGGTCCGTTGCGAAGCCGGAAGCTATCGATCTGATCGTCAATGAAATCGAGGTTATAGCAGAAGCGTAATGCTTGGGAAAGTCAAAAAAGTTCATTTTGTGGGGATCGGCGGCATCGGCATGAGCGGTATTGCCGAGCTCCTCATCAATCTCGGTTTTGAGGTGACGGGCTCTGACATGAAGACCACAGACATCACCAAAAACCTCCAGAAACACGGGGCTGTGATCCACGAGGGTCACAAGCCGGGGAATGTGAACGATTCCGATGTGCTGGTCTATTCCTCCGCGGTGCAGGCGGACAATCCCGAACTTAAGAGGGCTAAAAAGAAACTTATCCCTATCATTCGGCGGGCGGAGATGCTGGGCGAGCTACTGAAACTGAAACAGACTTCCGTGGCAATAAGCGGCACCCACGGAAAGACAACCACCACCTCCATGATGGGTTCAGTGCTGACAGAAGCGGGGATGGACCCTACCCTGGTGGTAGGCGGCGTGGTGAAAAGCCTGGATGTGAACGCCTTGCTGGGCCAAGGTGACGTCATCGTAGTGGAAGCCGACGAGTTCGACAAAAGTTTTCTACAGCTAACGCCCACTTATGCCATCATTACAAATATTGATTCAGATCATATGGACTGCTACGATTCGGAACAGGATTTGCTCAACGCCTTCGCGCAGTACGCGAACGCCACACCCTTTTATGGTGCTGTTGTGGCGTGTGTGGATGAGCCTATGGTAAAGCGGATCCTCCCGGACATCAGCCGACCCGTGATTACCTATGGTTTTTCAGGGGATGCGGAGTTCCAGGCTGATAGTCGTGTTTATCGGGAGGTCCGCTCAACTTTTGTCGCGAAACACCGAGAGGAAGAGTTGGGAGAAGTGGAGCTGATCGTTCCTGGTGCCCACAACATAAAGAACGCCCTGGCGGTCATCGCCCTGGGAATGGAGATGGAAATCGATTTTGACACCATCAGTAACGGCCTGAAACAGTTCAGCGGCGTGAAGCGGCGGTTTGAGATCAAGGGTGTCTTTGACGATGTGATGATAGTGGACGACTATGCCCACCACCCCACGGAAGTCTCCGCCACACTTAGAGCGATAAAAAACGGGTGGGATCGCAGACTGGTGACCGTTTTTCAGCCACACCTTTACAGCCGGACCCAGAACTTTTACGAGGATTTCGCCCGGTCTTTTCTCATCAGCGATGTCCTCATTGTGACAGATGTTTACCCGGCCAGGGAGGAACCCTTGGCCGGCGTTACAGGAGAGCTTATTACCAACATGGCCAAATCCATGGGGCATGAAAATGTCTACTGGGTAGAAGACAAGAAACGACTCATAGCCGCCATGAAGGCGCTGGTGGAGCCTGGAGATCTTGTGATTACCATGGGTGCTGGTGATATCTGGCGTATTTGCGATGAATACGCCGCCATGCTGGGAAAAGAGGCGGTGGAAGCCTGAGGAACGTGTGGATCCTGACTTCAAACGGCTGGAGGAAAAGTTGACGGGAAAAGTCATGTGGAATGAGCCTATGAAAGGACACACCTCATACGGCATAGGCGGGCCGGCCCTGGGACTCTTCTACCCCGCCGGTGAGGCCGACCTGTCGGCAATTCTGTCCTTGTCTCAGGAAAAGTCCGCCCCCGTCTTTTTTACCGGATCAGGCTCGAACCTGCTGGTGAGTGATGACGGCTTTGACGGGTTTGTTATCAGCCTATCAAAAACATTCAAAACAATGGAAATCGACGGGACTGACATTTATGCCGAATGCGGTGTTATGATGGGTCATTTTGTGAAAAAATGCGTCGGAGCTGAGCTCACAGGAGTGGAAAGTTTAGTAGGTGTGCCAGGAACGCTGGGAGGCGCTATCCGGATGAACGCCGGCGCCTACGGGCGGGAGATATCCAATTTTCTCACCAGTATACGAGTCATGACACTGAATGGGGATGTGAAAGAGGTAAAAAGAGATGAGATTGAGTTCAGTTACCGCCACTCCTCCCTGAGAGACGATGAAATAGTGCTGTCGGGTAAATTCAAGTTTGAAAAAAGGACGCCGGAGGAAATCCTAGAGCTGAAGTTGAAGGCGAGCGAGAGCCGAAAAACGACACAACCGCTCCGTTTCCGCTCCGCCGGATCCGTCTTCAAGAATCCTCCGGAGAAAGCTGCCGGTTACCTCATCGATCAGGCGGGTCTGAAGGGAACCCGCGTCGGCGGCGCGGAAATCTCAGAAAAGCACGCCAATTTCTTTGTGAACCACGGTGACGCATCATCGGAGGACCTGGCGGAGCTCATTCGCCTAGCTAGGCGGACGGTACGGGAAAAATTTGACATCAACCTGGAGCTGGAGATCAAGACGCTCGGTTTCGCTGAAGGGACCTTTGATGCATGATGCCTAAGCGGAAAAAAGTGCGCAGAAAAAAGAAGATGCCGAAATGGGTAACGCCCGTCATCAGATGGAGCCTCATCTCAGCCTCCCTCCTTTTTTTCGGTGTTCTGGTCAATTACGCCATTGACTGGTCACTGCTGAGTGGTGACTTTGACCTGACGGCCACGGAGATCCGCGGAAACAATATTTTGGCGCAGGACGAGATTATTGCCCTGGCGAAGATTCCCTTCGCTCAGTCGCTGACTGATATTGACCTGAAGGCCATCCAGCGGCGGGTGGAGGAGCATTCCTACATAAAAGGAGCCCGGGTGAGCCGAGACTTCCCGAAAAAGATTAGTATTGATGTGGTGGAACGGCAACCCATGGCCTACCTGAACCTCACCAATTTTCTGGTCATTGACGATGAGGGCGTTGTAATGCCGCTCCGGCACGATGATATGGAATTCAACGTTCCGACCCTTACTGGTTTCAACCCCGCAGAGGAACTCTACCCGGTGGGACTGAAATGCCTCTCCCACAAGACGCTGGAGGCGGTGAGCTACCTCGCGTTTATCCGGGACCGGTTCCCTGTTCTGTTTGAGGACATCTCCGAGCTCACCGTGGACAAAACGGACGAATATGTTATGGTACTGGCGGAGAAGCCTACCAAAATCCATTTCGGTGAGGCCAATATGTTGGCACAGATTGAACTGTTGAAAGAATTTTACACCATCCTACCTGGTGGGTGGACGTTACACAATTATCGCTACGTTGACCTTAGATACAAAAACCAAATTGTAGTGAGGGAAAGAACGTGAGAAACGGGTTAGTTCAGGACAAAGGTACCTCTGTGGGCCTGGACGTGGGGACCACAAAGGTTTGTTGCATCATCGCTCAGTCTGACGGGAACGGTGGTGACATGAAACTGCTGGGTGCAGGCGTGGCCCCCTCCCACGGCGTAAAGCGGGGGACGGTGGTAGACATCGACGCCACCATCCAAGCTATTGAGGACGCCGTTCAAAAGGCAGAGACCATGGCCAATGTGAAGGTGTCCGAGGCTTACGTGGGGCTCTCCGGTGATCACATCCGGGGTCTTAACACCCAGGGCGCCATCGCCATATCAAAGAACGGTCACCCCGTCACTTACGAGGATGAGATTAAGAATTCGGATATTGACAGAGTGCTGGAGATGTCCCGCGCCGTCTCCCTTCCTGTTGACAGGAAAATAATCCACATTCTTCCGCAGGAATTTGTGGTGGATCACCAGGGCGGAATCAAGAATCCCATGGGGATGGTGGGCCGGCGGCTGGAGGCACACGTGCACCTTATCACCGGTGCCACATCAGCGGTGAAAAATGTTACCAAGTGTGTAGAGGAGACGGGCATCGCTGTGAGGCGGTTTATCTACCAGCCTCTCGCTTCGGGAGAGGCTGTGCTTGAGCCGCACGAAAAGGAGCTTGGTGTGGTGCTTGTGGACATCGGTGGCGGCACTACGGACATCTGCGTCTATTTTGAGGGTGAGGTACGGCACTCGGCTGTCATCGCCCTGGGCGGGGATTGCATTTCCAACGATCTCGCCATGATGACACAGGTCTCCATCGATGAAGCCGAAGAGATTAAAACCAAATATGGCTCGGCGAAGGCGGCCATGGCGTCTACGGATCTAGAGTTTGAACTGCCCCGAGGAGCCGACGAGACTCCCCGGCAAGCAAGCGAGCACGAGGTGTCCCGCTATGTGGAGGCGCGGATGACTGAAATTTTCCAGATGGTGAAGCAGGAGATCCAGAAACGTTTGCAACTGTCACCATGGCGGTCGGGCATTGAGAACCCCGTCTCCTTCGGTGTGGTATTGACAGGCGGTGGCTCACTGCTAAAAAATGTGGCGAGCCTTGGTGAAGAGATTTTTGAAGTACATGTAAAAATTGGTGTTCCGAAAGGTTTGAGCGGTGTGGTGGACGTGGCGGCGAGCCCCATCTACGCTACCGCCATTGGACTGGTTCAACATCCCCTCAATGCTGACAATGTGTACGATCCTAGACACCGGCAGCCTGCCGGTGTGGGCAAGCTTGTGGAGGACATTGGTGGATGGTTCCGGGGATTTTTTTAGTAAAATAGCGATGAGGAGGATTGCACTCAGGGGAGTGACACGGCTCTGACTCGCGGGAGAAAGTAAAGGAGGACAGCATGCTGTTCGAATTCGATTCACTAGCTGACCAAAAAGCACGTATAAAAGTAATTGGCGTTGGCGGCGCAGGCGGAAACGCCGTCAACAGGATGATAAACTCGGGCCTCACCGGCGTGGAGTTCATTGCGGTGAACACCGACGCGCAGGACCTGGATAACAACCGGGCCGAGACAAAGATCCAGATCGGCAAGAACATAACGAAGGGTCTAGGTGCAGGCGCCAAGGCGGACATCGGCAGGACCGCCATGGAGACGGAGAAAGACGCCGTCGCCTCTATCATTGAGAGTGCGGACATGATCTTTGTCACCGCCGGCATGGGCGGCGGAACGGGAACAGGGGCGGCACCTATCGTGTCTCAAATTGCCCGGGAGCTGGGCGCCCTGACCGTAGGAGTCGTGACACGGCCGTTCAATTTCGAAGGGCCGAAGCGGATGAACCGGGCCACCAGCGGCATTGAAGAGATGCAGAAGAGTTGTGATACACTCATATCAATCCCGAATCAGAAACTTCTCACAATTGTGGACAAATCCACCACTGTGGTGGAGGCGTTCCAGATGGCCGATACTATCCTCCATCAGGCCACACGGGGCATTTCGGACCTCATCAACGTTCACGGTCTCATAAATCTCGATTTTGCCGATGTGGAAACCATCATGCGTGACATGGGTGATGCCATCATGGGTACCGGTGTGGCCATAGGTGAAGAGCGGGCGGTGCTGGCGGCTCAGCAGGCCATCTCCTCTCCACTGCTGGATGATGTGAATATGCGTGGTGCACAGGGTGTACTGGTAAACATCACCGGCGGTGATGGCCTTACTCTCATGGAGGCGGACGATGCCACATCCATTATTTTTGAGGAAGCGGGCCAGGATGCAAACATAATCTTCGGCGCTGTCATCGATCCCTCGTTAGGTGAGGAGATCCATGTGACGGTCATCGCCACTGGCTTTAACGCCAAGGCACGAGCAGCCGAGGTCGGCATCCAGGGTAAGGAACAGGTGGCCAGGCTCAACTTTCGCCAGGAAGCTGAGCAGATCCACGAAACTCCCAATGTCCCTACTCACCAATCAAAGGTGACGGAGGACGACCGGCCAGTTCTAGATGCACCAGCGCCCGATCCCATGGTCTTTAAGGATGACGACCTGGAAATCCCTGCCTTTTTGAGACAGCGCCAACAGTAGTCCCCTCCGGAAAACCAACTCTCTCTAAAAAAACCCCGCTGGAGCGGGGTTTTTCTTTACTGGCAAAAGTTTCCCACGTCTCACTTTCTATACGTCCCCGCCACATAATTATAACGCCCCCTCCCCTCTTGACCTTCTGTCCGTCCTGATGTAAACTGACACCCGCGAACTTCTGAAAGAGATATAAAGGGTGGCTTTCAGGACAGGCGCCCCGGCGGAGGTATTCTTCGGCAGGTCACTATCGGTTAACCGTCATTTGGGAGATGAGCATGGATGACAAAACAACGGTGCAGCAACTAAAGCAAGAGATTGAAGATTTTGTGAATGAACGGGACTGGGCCCAGTTCCACAGCCCCAAAAACCTCGCCATGGCGCTGGCCGTTGAGGCGGCTGAACTGATGGATCTTTTCAAATGGTTTACGCTGGAGGAGTCGCGGGAACAGATAAAGGAGAGCTTACGTGCCGACGTCGCAGATGAGCTGGCCGATATTATGATTTACGCCATGGCCTTTGCTAACAGGCACGACCTCGATATTGCCGCAGCCGTCACCGAAAAGATGACGAAGAACAGGGTAAAATACCCAGCGGAAAAGTTCCAGGGTCATTTTTGACTTTGATGAGGTATGCCATTGGGAAAGCCGACTTTAAGAGGCAGTTCCGAAGGCAGCCTTTATATTAAGCCTTTGGATTTCGGTTACAACCCAATAGCAATTCCCTATTGACCGGAGTAGGTTTAGACTCTAATTTTCTTTTTGATTATTAGCAAAACGAGGGCTAACACATGAAATGTTTTATTCGCACTCTATCCCTGGTCCTGGTGGCCACCGTTGCGCTCACTGCAGGTGACGACGACAAGAAAAAGGACGAAATCGCCTGCGTCATTTCCGGTGACGCCATTGACAAGACGGAATACACCGAATACAAGAAAGGGAAAGTCTTTTTCTGCTGCGGCGGTTGTAGAGCAGATTTCGATGAAGCTACTGCCAAATTCTCCGTGGCGGCAAACTACCAGCTGGTGGTTACCGGTCAGTACATGCAAACCAACTGCCCCCTTTCCGGCCGTAACCTGAACCCCAAGAAAGTCGTTAAGGTGGCTAATACCAATGTCACTTTCTGCTGCGGGAACTGCCAGGGAAAAACCAAAAAAGCTGAAGACAAAATGGCCTTTATTTTCGCAGATGCCTCTTTTGACAAGGGGTTTTCTCCCATCCCGGAAAAGCCCAAGACAGACAAGAAAGCTTCCAAATCTAAAAAATAGTCCACCAGGAAAGACTGGTTGGCATCTACCGCGCCAAACACTGCGAACTGAATGATCTCACCCATGGTACCTCCACCCTCCTCAGGGAGTGGAAAGAACTGGAGGCGGCCCTGGATCTCCCTTTTGAACTTATCCACCTGAACGAGCAGAACCCGGAACTGGGGGCCGGGTCACCACCGGATTGTGCAGCGTACACTCGATCATCTTTCTGATGTTCAATAAATCAAGCTGAACTAGGTTATATCCATAGGAAATATCCATAAACTCTTTGTCGCGTCCGGACGATAGAACCTTTATAGATTAAAAGGTAATTGTTAATAAAATTAAAAAATAGATGTGGTTTGTGAAACAGTGCTTACGGATAATTATTAATGTTTTTGCAACGACAGCAAAATTCAGATGGAAGACGTGGTAACAATATGGTCAAACCACCCAAAAGAAATAAACACGGTCAGGAATCAGAGTGGCAATTGTCCAGCAATAAGCAATATAATCAAAAGATATAATGATGCCTCGTTTTTGCCTGACCTCAATATTGCTCTGTATCGTGCTATCTATGTCCCTTTACGGACAGGAAAGTCCTGATCTGGAAGGGGTTTATGAGCGTGTTTCACTCATCAATCTTACCACAGGTCAGGCGCTCGACCCGACCCAACGCGGCCTGCTTATGATGGCCCAAGGCTATTATTCGATGATGACGATAAAACCGGATCGTCCCATTCTTGAACAAGGGAAGCGTCCTGAAGACCTACCCAAAGATGATCAGATCGCCTTCTTGCATGAGTGGTTGAAACTGAACGCCCACACCGGGCCTTATGAGGTAGAGGGAGATACACTGATTTGGCATCGTGACCTATCAGAAAACCCGCGCGAAGTAGGCACGGTGTCCCGGTTGCCCTATCAGTTGCGGGATGATCTTCTCGTCATCCATTTCAATCTGTCAAATGGCAGTCGCTGGGAATGGAAGTGGCGCAAAATTCGTTGAAGGTTGATTGAGAAGGGAAAAATAGAGCTATGATGCTCCGAAAAAAAACGATATACCGAATGGGACTGATTTTTCTGTTGTGGATCGGAAGTCTACTAACCATCCACGCTCAACCGTCCGGTCTCACAGAAAAAGACGTTACCGTCTACGGCTTCAATCTACACTACGGCGAAGCAGGCAGCGGACCACCGCTTGTGTTACTGCACGGTTTGTGGGGTGGTCGGAACGAATGGCGTTTGAATATCGACCCGCTGACCGCCAATTTCCGCGTGATCGTCCTTGACCAGATCGGTTTCGGTGACTCGGATAAACCCCACGCCAATTATCATAATGCGTTGCTGGCGCAGTTTCTGGCGGGTTTTCTGGAAGCGCTTGAAATAACCAAAGCCACGCTGGTAGGCCACGCCATGGGTGCAAATACGACGACTTACATGGCCGTCCATTACCCCCACCTGGTAGAGCGAATGGTGCTGGTCGACGGAGCTGGATATCGAAACCCGAATCGCGATCTCGCCAGGTCGCTGACTGAAGCGCAGATTAAGTTTCGCCGGACCGTGACCGGATCGGATCTGGCCGCGACCCGAAGTTTTCTAAAGCGCCGTGTATATGATCCCGAACTGATCACTGACAGTTGGGTGCAAGAAGCGTTTACACTGTGGCTCAAATCTGCCCGAGCTATAGAGAATATGTTGTTGGAAGGTGGCGACGTGACCGAGGAAGAGATGCGAACAATCCGGGTACCTGCCCTGATCGTGTGGGGTAAAGAAGACCAGGTGTTCCCTTTGAGCAATGCTGATCGGCTCAATCAAGATATTGCCGGTTCATACAAGGTCATCTTCCATGAGGCAGGGCATCTTCCGCAGGTAGAGGTCCCGGATAAATTCAATCGGGTGGTCTATGAGTTTTTGACCACAGGCAAGGTAAAATTGAAGAGCTATTAACTTCTAGCATTTGTGAATTAACCACAGAATTACGTAACATCCTCTCGGAGTAGTATTCGTGCAGATAGCCATCATAGGAATCTACTTGGCGGCCATGATCCTTTTAGGATTAGCCCTGCAAAGCCGGATCGACAACATATCCGACTTCCTGATCGCCGGTCGCAACCTCGGGCTGTTACTGACCACTGCTACATTCGCCGGCACCCAACTAGGGGCCGGTGTCATTCTAGGGGGGGCCGAACTGGCAGCACAACACGGTGTCTGGGCCGGCATGTGGCCGGGAATTGGCGTAGGAGGCGGGTTGATTTTCGCCGGCTTCATGGCGGCCAAGAAGCTGCGCCGGAAGGGTGTTTACGTTCCTCTGGACTTCTTCGGAGAGCGATACGGGGAGAATCTCTGGGTTCGGCTCTGGGCCTGGATATCCAATATCCCTAGCCTGCTCGGGATTCTGGGCGTGCAGTTCATGGCGACAGGTGCCGTAGCCACCATGTTTGGTGTCAGCTTCAAGACGGGCGTCTGGTCCGCCGGAGGCGTGGTGCTGATTTACAGCATGCTCGGCGGAATGTGGGGCGCCGTTGTCACGGACCTGGTTCAAGTCTCGGTCATCGTGGTTGCGATCCCGGGACTCGCCTTCTTCACCTTCCAGGCACTGGCGGCCAACGAAGGTGTCGCGGTGACGTCCAGTATCGGCGAATTGCTCGCCGTTCCATTCGTCTCTGAAGGCATGGCATCAAACGCCGTCTTTAATATTCTTCCGTTTCTCCTTATGATATCTGTTTCGTACGATGCCTATCTGCGCTTCCAGTCCGCCAAATCGGGAAATACAGCCAAATGGGGTGCTGTGTACGGCGGATTGATTGTTATCGCCATCTCGTTTTTCGCCGCGCTCATCGGCGCAGCCGGGCGTGCGGTCGATCCGGCCACCAATGCCACCACGGTCCTTCCGCAGATGATCCAATCCATTTTGTCACCGATGCTGGGGGGAATTGTGCTCGCGGCCCTGCTGGCGGCCGCCATGTCGACGGCCAACAGCCTTATCATTTCCATCGCTGGCTCCTGTTCCCGGGACTTCTACAACAAGATTCTCCACAGAGATGAGAAGTTGGGTGACCTGCCGTTCGCAAAGCCGCTGTCTCGAGTAGTCGTGGCGGTCTCGGCACTGCTAGGCATTCAAATTGCACTGCATTTCGAAGGCCTTCTGCGGACGATGATCGTGTTCGCCACGCCCTACATGGCGAGTATGCTGGTTCCCTTGCTCGGCGGTCTCCTGTGGCCGCGAGCCACCGCGAAAGCCGCGTACAGTGCTATGATCATGGGAGGGGTTGTGGGCATGACTGCATTCGCGGTCTCGGTTCCCGGACCTTTCGAGGGTCTTTTCAATGCCGACCTAGCGTTGTTGATTGCCTGGTCGATGTCGACAGTCGTATTCGTGCTCGTGACTCTTGTGATCCCGACAAAAGGAGAAACCTCATGACAAATCCGCCAAGATCCGCAAGAAATCAGGCATCTTTTTAGAAACTAATCCTTCATTGAACTGTTAAAAAGAAAACAGCTATTGATTCTTTAATAAAAGGATAAGGAGAACCGTTATGAATACTGAAACTCTCATACCAACCCTGTTCGTAACCATTATTGGATCCTTTCCTTTGTACTACGCCTTCAAATGGGCCTACCTGAGGGACATGAGAATGCGGAGATTCCATGGAAAGCTCTCAGGGCATTATAATATCATTCCCTACATATACAAGTACCAGTTAGTGGACTGGTGTGTGAGGAACTTGGGTGGTGATAGGCATTACTACACCAAACTGCCCAAGAAAGCCCTAAAGACCATCTTCACAAAGGAAATGAATGAGAAGCAGCCTGGAAAAACTGATCATTCCCATAAGCAGAGAGCTTCCTTAAACCAGAATGAAGTGAAAAACGGTCATCTCAGTTCGAAGGGCAATGGTTCTTTGGCTGCTATTCTTGAGCAGTAATAAAATAGAACAGCGGCCTTTGTAACAGTTGGTCATAGGTTCGACTCTATCAGGTACACATCAGAGTAGCTCTTCTCAACTAGCAGTTTTTTCTTTTATACTCCCAAATGATCACCTTTTTAATTCCGCTGGAAAATCGAGTAAATTCGCAATTAAAATGATAAATAAGTGTTTTTGAACATTAATATTCTATTCGACAGAATGTATATATGAAAATTTCAGACAAATTAGAGGATTATAAGGCTCAGGAAAAAACCTTCTACAGCTTTGAGTTCTTCCCACCGAAGACAGACTTTGGTCTGGATAACCTGTATGGCAGAATTGATAGAATGGCATCTCTGCAACCAGCTTATATCGATATAACCTGGGG
>DTTI01000057.1:6122-27615 GCA_012964825.1 Candidatus Neomarinimicrobiota bacterium | reverse complement strand
ACAGCAGGAAATCGGACGGCTCACTGTCGATCGTTATCTAAGTTGGGAAGATATAGAAAACCCTCAACTTTCCCCTGACGGTCAGCAGATCATCTATGCCCGAAGGTGGGTAGACGCTGTAAATGACAATTGGGAAACCTCTCTCTGGATAATGAATGTTGACGGTAAAAAGAACCGGTTTCTCATTGACGGATCATCTCCTAAGTGGTCACCCGATGGTACGCGAATTGCCTTCCTTGCCCCAGGTAAACAAGGTGGAACCCAACTCTTCGTCCGTTGGATGGACGCAGAGGGCGCAGTAAGCCAGGTCAGCCGCGTTACTGATTCACCCTCGAACATCACATGGTCGCCTGACGGAAATTCCATTGCCTTCCAGATGGTCGTACCTCCAGTTGATGATGGACTGTGGAATATCAATATGCCACCTAAGCCCAACGAAGCGGATTGGACCGCAAAGCCCACCATAATCGAGCGACTCAACTACCGTCGCGATCGGGTAGGTTATCATCCCAAGGGATATCGTCACATATTCGTAATTCCCGCAGATGGTGGTACACCGCACCGCCTAACCCATGGTAATTGGCATCATGATTCTTTTAAATGGATGCCAGATGGAAAAACCATAGTTTTTGAGTCTCTTCGAATTGAAGATGCGGAATACCAGTGGCGAGAATCTGAAATTTATTCAGTGGATGTTAATTCTGGAAACATTCGTCAGCTCTCAAAAAGGAAAGGGCCGGACCGTGGTCCAGTACCGTCCCCAGATGGTCATTATATTGCCTACACCGGTCACGACTGGAGTGACGACACCTACATCGAAGAAGGACTCTATTTCATGAAAGCCGACGGCTCCAAGCCTGAACGGATCGCGGAGGAAATGGGTCGTCGGCCGGGCAATCTAACCTGGTCGGAGGATGGAAGCGGTGTCTACTACACCGCGGCTATGAACGGCACCTCGAATCTCTACTTTGCGCCACTATCCGGTAAACCACGACCTGTAACCAAGGGTAAGCATATTCTCCGTATCACAGACATCGGTAAGCGCGGCCTGGCTGTGGGGACACTAAGCAGCTACCACGTACCGAAAAACTTGGTCTCTTTCAGGATCAGGAAGCCGTCACAAATTCAAACACTCTACGCTTCGAATAAAACACATCTGTCGGAAGTCAAACTGGGAGAGGTGGAAGAAATCTGGTACAAATCGGTGGACGATTTTCGTATCCAGGGATGGATCGTGAAGCCACCCGATTTTACCCCCTCAAAAAAATATCCCCTGATTTTGAGGATTCATGGTGGACCTCATGCCATGTATAATGGGGGATTCGATTTCAAAAATCAGAATCACGTCGCAAATGGCTATGTGGTTCTCTACACAAATCCCCGTGGAAGCTCCGGCTACGGAAGCGCTTTTGGTAATGCCATAAAGAATGCATATCCAGACAAGGACTTTGATGATCTCATGGCAGGTGTGGATGAAGTCCTTTCGCGCGGATACATTGATGATAAAAATCTCTTCGTCTATGGCGGGAGTGGAGGAGGAGTTCTGACAGCCTGGATAGTTGGTCACACGGACAGATTTACCGCTGCTGTGTCTAAAGCACCCGTCATCAACTGGATGAGCTTCGTTGGAACGACGGATGGTTCTTCTTGGTACTATAACTTCGAGAATTTGCCCTGGGAGGATCCGAGCGAGCACTTACGGCGTTCACCCCTCATGTATGTGGGCAACGTCACTACTCCTACCATGCTCATGACCGGAGAAAAGGATCTCCGAACTCCAATGGAGCAAACGGAACAGTATTACAAAGCCTTGAAACTTCGGAAAGTGCCTACAGCCATGATCCGGCTCACCGATGGTTGGCACAGCAGAAGTAGGCCACCGACCAATTTCATCCGCGTACAGCTTTACCTGAGGAACTGGTTCGAACGCTTCTCAGTTGAATGACCTTTGGTTATTAGATCAAAAAAGTTGAACTGCTATTCTCTTAAGGAGGTAAGCATATGAGTCATACACTAACAAGACGCGAATGGTTATCTAGAAGTCTCACAATTGCTGGTGGAGCAGCGGCGGCAGGTTCAGGGTTCTTCCTCACGCCTGTTATTGCATCATCGAAGCTTTCGAGAAGAGTGCCTCTCCGTATGATGTACAATGAGAATCCCTATGGCCCTTCCTCGGTAACACGACGTGCCATGCGAATGGCTTTCCAGGAAGCAAACCTGTACAACATGGAACCGGCTACTGCTGAACTCAAAGCACTCATCGCCGATCAAGTGGGACTAACATCTGAACATGTTTTCATCGGTGCAGGCTCCACGGAAGTCCTGAATGTTGCGGCACTCACCTACGGGCGGGATGGTGGGGAAATCCTTTCTCCCGATCCCACGTTTGAAGCCATTAATGACTATGGAAAGACAACCGGTGCTGTGCTCAAGAAAATTCCCCTTCAAGATGACTTTGAGATGGATATTCCCGCCATGCGCAAAGCAATAAGTGCCAAGACGAAGCTGGTCTATGTCTGCAATCCTAACAATCCTACAGGGAATATCACAAAGGATCGGAGATTGCGCCCGTTCTGCGAGGAAGCTTCAAAGAAGGCGCTTGTCTTCGTTGACGAAGCTTATCATGAGTATGTTCGTGATAAGAACTATCGCTCCATGATAGACCTGGTGAAGGCTGGGGAAAATGTTCTTGTCTCTCGCACAGCCTCAAAGATCCACGCGTTGGCAGGAATGAGGATTGGTTTCGGTTTTGCGAAACCGGAGATCGTATCAGCGCTTGAACCTCATATGACGGGAGGACTTCTCAATATGATGGGACTCCGAGCGGCGCTAGCCAGCTATAGAGACAATGATCATCAATTGTTCTGCCGGAAGAAAAATGATGAAGCAAGGAAAGTCGTGACAGATGTTCTTGACGAAATGGGCCGAGAGTATGCGTCCTCAAAGACGAACTTCATCTTTTTCCACACCGGACGCCCCATTCAGAAGTTTCAGGCTGAGATGGAAGAAAGGGGTGTGCGAGTCGGTCGACCCTTCCCCCCCTACTTGGACTGGTGTCGTCTCACCCTGGTCAAACCTGAACAGATGTTGAAGTTCGTGACGGCGTTTCGGGAGGTCATGTCATAAAAAAAATGAATATGATTTTAACATTACGCCTGGGCATTACCACCAGCAGTGCACGCCATTGTGTCACTGTCCCCCCCTACCGAAATCTGCTTTTCATGGTGATACTTTTAACGGCTGGCCGAGCTCAGGATAGCCCTGAATTCAGCACTGGAAGACCCGGACATGTAGAGACAATTCATATTCTTCCCAGAGGATATTACCAGTTTGAATCTAACTGGACACCTCCGGATGACGGAGGTGTCATCATGCTCAGGACAGGATTAACCCAAAAGCTTGAGGCCCGTTTTACATTGGATGACCTTTTTTCTGAAAGTTCATCCAATCTGGGGGGCGTCACCGCCGGATTGCTTATGGCTATCCGGGAGGATGGCGGGCTACCCGGAATGGGTGTGGCGCTATCACTGTCTGTACCAGATACGGACGGATTTCAAATGGATGCCGCACAGATTAATCTCGTGTTTCCCTTTTCCAAAGGATTAACCGATGATCTGGGCCTGGACTGGCATCTGGCTGCATCCCATGCTGATGGCGAACTGGCCTTCTCTTTTGCATCCCTGCTTGGTTATGGTATTTCGGAAAGGGTGGGCCTGTTTGTGGGCTCCTGGGGCGGCAGTCCCATGGATGCAATGTCAGATATGAGCCTCTCCATGGATACGGGCTTTACCTATATGCTCCGGGATAATATCCAGCTGGACCTGAACGGCGGGATCCCGATAACAGATAATGGTGAGGCCGTCTTCATAGACATGGGGGTGTCTTTCAGGCTGCCGAATTGATTTGGAATAAATAAACACGACGCTGAGAAACGCCGTCAGAGACGTTTGATCAGACTGCTATTTTTGAAGGGAACTAAACTGCCTTCAGCACTTTGCCTGAACGAAGGCACTTTGTACAGACACGGATACGTTTGATAGAACCGTCAATGTTTGCCTTAACCCGCTGAAGATTGGGATTCCATCGGCGGCGGCTCTTGTTGTGGGCATGGCTCACGTTATTACCGGCCACGGGCTTTTTGCCGCATATTTCACATACTCTCGCCATTATTACATCTTCTTAAGGGCGCAAAGTTAATAGCAGCCGATCAATCCGCAAAATAGTCGCATTCGACAAAGTTTTGAAAAAGAGCTCTTCACTTCATGATCCCCTCCAAGCTAACTTTATTAGGATTGTCAGATGAACCAGTATCTCTCGAGACAAAAATGAATAGAGAAGAATTTATCGACCCGCGGGATATGGACGAGGTCACCGCAGAGTCTGATCCCCGGCGCCGGGAGATGAGGCGGTCTACCATCACCACCTACAGAAAAGAAGAGAGACTGAACGAGGGAGATCCCGTCCCGGACCTGAGCCTGGAAAGGCTAGAGGAGACCGGTTCCGTCGGTTTATCTCATCTGGGCAGCCGCCCTGCGGTGCTCATTTTTGGCAGCTACACCTGACCCCCCTTCCGCAGCCGGTCCGGCGAACTTCAAGAGTTTTTCAACGATTATGCAGATTCGGCGGACTTTTACATCGTCTACATAGCTGAGGCCCACAGTGTGAACGAGTGGCAGGCCGATTCCAACGAAGAGGCCGGCATTCGCATCAGGCAGCATGAAACCTTCCAGGAGCGCCTGGCCGCAGCCCGGCTCTGTACCGAAAAGCTCGGTTTGGCTATCCCCACCCTTGTAGATGGTATGGACAACACGGCTGCGGACGTTTTCTCCGCGTGGCCGGAGCGGATCTACATCCTCAATGAAGAGAAAGTTCACTATAAAGGCGGTCCGGGACCGTATGAGTTCAATCCAAGAAAGGCGAGAGAATCGCTTATTCAACTTCTCAGCACCCCATAAAAACCTAAGAGTCCCACCTGAATACAGCCTTGCACGCTCGTCCCAGACTACTCATCCTTCTCTTTTTATTAACATTCGGATGCGGTCCCAGAACTGAAGTTGACCTGCTCCTGGTAAACGGCAGGATTGTCACCGCCGGTGACGGTTTTCCCATCTACGCCACCCTGGCTGTTAAGGAAGGTGTGGTCCACGCCGTAGGCGACCACTCCCTGGCCCGCCACTACCGGTCTGCAAAAAGAATTAACCTCAATGGGAAAACGGTCATCCCTGGTTTCAACGATACGCACCAGCACGTCCGAGGCCGGCCACGCCGGCACCTGGAACTGGGAGACCTCACTTCTCTCAAAGATCTCCACAGCCGCATCCAGACCAAGGCGGAAGAGCTGGGGCCCGGTGAGTGGATCACCGGTTACGGCTGGGCTGAGGACGATCTGTCGGAAAAACGGAGGCCCCTCCGGTGGGACCTGGACGAGGCGGCGCCGGAAAACCCAGTTATCCTCTCCCGTGCCGGGGGTCACAGTGCCGTGGCCAGCTCCCTGGCACTGAAACTGGCGGAGATAGACAGAAATACCCCGGATCCCGAAGGGGGCGTTATTGAACGGGACGACTCCGGTGATCTCAACGGCATCATCCGGGAGCGGGCAGGCCTGGTCTACCGGCTGGTCCCTAACGCCACCTGGGAAGAGCTGAAACCGAGCTTTATCAACAACCTGGAACATTTCCTCTCTCTCGGCATCACCAGTTTCATCCAGGCCGGCGCCACCATTGAAGAGTGGGGCCAGTGGCAGGAAGTCTACAACGAGCACGGTGAGGAGCTCCCCCGGGCCACTGTCCAGATCCGCTGGACCAGCAGGGAGAAGATGGAAGCGTCCGGCCTCATGACGGGCCAAGGTGATGACCATCTCCGAGTAGGCGCCGTCAAAATCCTGGCAGATGGGGGCTTTACCGGTCCGGCAGCCTACACCATTGACCCCTACAAGGGCCGAAAAACCTACCGGGGCAAAATGAACTATTCCGACGAGGCGCTGGAAACCATCATTTTCGACGCCCACGAAACAGGGTGGCAGCTCGGTTTCCACGCCATTGGTGACGCCGCCATTAAGATGACCGTGGAAATGTTCGTGGACGCGCTGGAGAAATGGCCCCGGGGCGATCATCGCCACTACCTGAACCACTTTACCGTCTCCCCGCCAGCGGAGACCTACCGCCTCATGGCCATGCACGGTATCCACATCGCCCAGCAGCCCAACTTCACCTGGACACTGGACAGCCGCTACATGGAAAACTTGGACGACGACAGGCTGGAGCTCAACAACCCCCTCCGGACACCCATGGACTACGGCATCTTTGTGGCCCTGGGGAGCGACATCCTCCCCACCGGCCCCTTCCAGGGGCTCCACTCCTCCGTCACTCGCCTGGGGAAAACGGGCCGTGTCTTCGGCCCCGGTGAGCACCTATCCATGGAAGAGGCCATCTTGGGCTACACCCGCAACGGCGCCTTCCTCACCTTTGAAGAAAATATCAAGGGGACACTGGAACCGGGTATGCTGGCTGACTTTGTTATTTTGTCACAGGACATTCTTTCCGTCCCCGCCGAAAAAATCAGGCGGACCGCTGTGGAAAAAACATATGTGGGCGGAAAACTTGTTTATGACGCCTCAAAGAGTGAACTTTGAGTTACCGAATTAATGTGGGGTAATCTTTGACGGGGAACGGACAACTCCGTTTCACTATCATCTCAGAATCGCGAAGGAGCAATAGATGAAATCACTGTTTAATCTCAGAACTCTCCTGGCTGTCACTCTTCTTCTAAACTCTCCCATTTTCCCCCAACTGGAAAAAGTAAAGCATAAACCGAATCCCAAAAAGATGGTCGATTTCGGGGATCTCGGCGCCGGGCCTTACAAGCGCCTTGTGATCCGCAATGTGATGGTGATCCCCGGTCACGGCGGCCCCGCTACCGGACCTTACGACATACTCGTTACGGGCAACGTCATTTCTGAAATGCGCGGGCACGACCCCGATGAACCTAGCAAGATGAAAGGGGACCGTGTTATCGCTGGAGACAACCTCTACGTCATGCCCGGCATGCTCAATCTCCACCTTCACCTCCGTGGTGAAGACCTGCCCCTGGACTACATCTATTACCTCCAGCTCGCCACCGGGATCACCTCCATCGGTCCCGCTGAACAGGGCCGAGTGAAGGATCAGCTGGAAGCAGAACGAAACAATGAAATTATCGCGCCGCGGTTATTCCCCATATACTCATGGGGCAATACAACTGACTTCGAAAGCGATTTTCTCATGAATCCCGAAAATGCCGACAGAGTGGCCAAAACCATGATCCGGAACGGTGTTCGCCAGGTCTACCTGAACGGTCTCTGCTGGAACCCCGTCATGTTTGGTGCCGCGGCAAAAGCAATCGAGGCCGCCGGTGGGATTACAGCTGTACATATTCAGCCTTCCTCCACATCTCAGGTCAACGCCCTGGATGCGGCACGCCTCGGCGTTACCATGATTGTTCATCACTACGGCTATGCTGAATCGGCCCTCAACCGGCGGGTGCAAAACTATCCCGTCGATTATAACTACCGGGATGAGAACAAGCGGTTCCGGGAAGCGGCCCAGGTGTGGATCGAGGCCGGGGAAAACCCCGAAACGCGCCACCGCCTGCTAAATGATGTTGTCGATTCACTGGTCTATTACGGTGTCACCATGCAGCCCAACAGGGCCACCTATGAGGCCAATAGGGATATCATCCGCGCCCACGGCCTACCGTGGCACGAGAAGTATACTCACCAGGCACTGTGGGAAATGCACCTCCCCAACCCTGACAATCACGCTTCATTCCAGTATAACTGGACATCCCTGGACGAATACCGGTGGCACTATATGTACGACCTGTGGGGAGACCTCATTTTTGAGTTCAACAAACGGGGCGGCCGGGTCGCCTATGGTACCGATGACAACTACCAGTGGTCCACCGGCGGTTTCGGTAACATCCGGGAACTCCAGCTGGTTCTGGAATCGGGCATGCACCCACTGGAGGTCTTACGCACCGCTACCTACAACAGCGCCCAGACCATTCTCGAACCGAAGCTGGGTATGGTCCAGAAAGGATATATAGCTGACATCCTGGTGGTGGACGGAAGTCCTGCCGAAAATTTCCGATACCTCTACCCCTTCGGATCCATCATGATGGATCCGAAGACCAAAGAGATGTACCGGTCGGAGGGAATTATCCACACTATCAAGGATGGTGTTGTTTTCGAGAACGATAACCTCATGCGCGAGGTGGAGCGCATTGTGGCCGAATCAAAGAAATACGCCGGCCCGGACGTGGTCACCGAACCGTTTAAATAAACACCCGTGGGATTAATCGAAAAACCAATCGTTAATCAAATTGCGCCGGCAATGTTGCGAGGGCAACTTCATTTATTGAGGTAACTATGCGAACAAAAGTCCTGATCCTTTTCACAGTCTTATTAAACATTGTTTCGGCTAAAGGATATTTTTCAGCCGAAGAATTCAAAGAACGCCGCACCAGACTGGCGCGGGAGATGGAGCCGGGATCAATTGCTGTTTTACAGGGAGCACCTACTGAAACCGGTTATGTAAAATTTCGTCAATATAACGAATTTTACTACCTCACCGGAATCGAGACGCCACACGCCTATCTGTTGATCAAGGGTGAATCAGGTGAAACCTCCCTCTACCTGCCCCATAAGAACGCCCGCCGGGAACGAAGCGAAGGGCCCCTTCTTTCGGCGGAAGATACGGAGGCGGTCCAGGCACTGAACGGTGTTGATCATGTCTACTCCACTAAAGCAATGGGTGAACATCTGTCGCGGATGCGAATGCGTAAGAAACCGGTTGTCTATCTTTACCAGTCACCACCGGAAAGGCATGCCGAAAGCCGCGATCTGCTGCTTCGCTACGATGGCGATATTCAGAACGATCCCTGGGATCATACTATTCCCCGGTACAAGGATTTCATCCAGAATATATCGACCCACATGGCGGGATCGGAAATCAGAGACCTGACACCCATTTTGGATCAGATGCGATTAATCAAGAGTAAAGCAGAGATCGAAGTGATCAAAAAGGCTACCGTCCTCTCCTGCCTGGCGCTGATGGAGGGCATGCGCTCTACGAAACCAGGGATTTATGAGTATGAACTGGACGGCCTCGCAAAATATATTTACCACATCAACGGCTCTCAGGGGGATGCTTACTTTTCCCTCATCGCCAATGGCACAAATGCCTACATGCCTCATTACCACAATAAACAGGATCAGCTGAAAGAGGGTGATTTACTGTTAATGGACTATTCCCCAGACTACAATTACTACATGAGTGATATTACGCGAATGTGGCCCGTGGATGGAAAATTCTCTGAAGAACAGGCCCAGCTCTACGGGTTTTATGTAAAATGCTACCGCGCCATATTGGACAATATCCGCCCCAATGTGGCACCAGTGCAGGTACGCAAGGAAGCTGTAAAAGAAATGGAAGCTGTTCTCAAATCAGCCGAATTCAACCAGGATCATCATCGCAAGGCCGCCGAGAATTTTGTTGAAAATTACACCCGCTCCAGCAAGCGGGATTATTCCAGTCTGGGACACGGCGTCGGCATGGCGACCCATGATGTGGGTGATCATTCAAAAAAACTTCTTCCAGGAATGGTCTTCACAATAGAACCAGCACTTCGGGTACCGGAAGAAAATATTTATATCCGGCTGGAAGATCTCATTGTAATCACCGAAAATGGTGCTGAAATTGTGTCAGATTTTGTACCCATGGATATTAAAGGCATTGAAAGACTAATGAGGGAAAGGGGAATTCTGGACCGTTATAAGCGCCTGACAGAAAAAGAGGTTAAGTCATACCTTCCTCAATGAAATCAACACTCACTTGCCTAATATTTTCAATGACCCTAACTGCCGGAGACAAGAGAATGGATACGAATGAGACCGCGACCCTGGGCGCCGGGTGTTTCTGGTGCGTGGAGGCCGTATTCGAGCGAATTGATGGTGTGGTGGACGTGGTGGCCGGGTACGCCGGTGGCCATGTGAAGAATCCCTCCTACAAGGCTGTCTGCACCGGTAACACGGGCCATGCCGAAGTGGCACAGATCACCTTCAATCCCGAAAAGATCACCTACGGCCAGATCCTGGACGTCTTCTGGAAGGCCCATGATCCCACCACCCTGAACCGCCAGGGGAACGACGTGGGAACCCAGTACCGGTCCGCCATCTTCACTCAGGGTGAAGAACAGCGCAAGGTTGCCGAAACGTCCCTGAAAGCAGCCGGTGAATCAAAACTGTACAAAGACCCCATCGTCACGGAGATCCAAGCGCTGGATGTTTTCTATCAGGCTGAGAAATACCACCAGGATTATTTCAATAACAACACCAACGCTCCCTACTGCCAGTTTATCATCGCCCCGAAACTGAAGAAACTGAAGCTGGATAAATAGCGGTCAGAAACTGAATTCTACCATCAATCCGTAGTGGCGCGGGTCGCCCCAGCTGACGTATAGCTTATCCTTGTAGTCCGGCGGTTCCAGCCCGAAATAAAAGCCCCGAACGGCGTACCTTACGTCTAAAATATTCCGCTCCCACATTTTCACCGACCACGGCCCCCGGCGGTACCCCACATGGGCGTTCATCAGTTGGTAAGCACCGGAGACATTGTCGTGGCTGTCAGAATAATAGAACTCATCCTTGCCGATAATTTCCAGATGAGTAAACAGTCCGAACGGCCGGCCGGTATCGAAGGCCAGGGTGTATGAGTAACTCGGCGCGTGGGCTGCTCCCCGGCTGCCCAGGGTAATGTTTCCTCCCGACGACTCAAAAGTGAAGGGGTCAATGTAAGTGGAAAGCAGTCCCAGCGAAGCTGACAGGGAATAACTTTCCCCAAGCAGAAGTTTTCCGTCCAGTTCGGCGCCGGCCAGCGTCCCCGTGGTGGCGTTGGCGGTGTAGTAAAAAAAACTGTTGGGATCCCCCTCCAGTTGCTGGCTGGAGATGGAGACCTGCTGACCCGTCCGCCTGGCGGCGAAAAGAACAGAGCTTAAAGTAAGGCTCTCTCCGGCCAATCGGTAACCCACTTCCGCGTTAAGAATATACTCCGGGTCGTACAGCCTGTTGGTCTCGGTCAGGTACGGATGCTGGTTCACACCGCCGGCCTTGTACCCCCGGGCCAACGTGGCAAACAACCTGGAAGTCGGTGTTAGGAGAAACTGCACCGCTCCCTTCCCGCCCACCAGGATGTGGTCGATTTCGTAATTCACCGGACCCAGAGTGACGAACTGGTATCGGTCATCATACCCTCCCGCCGTGCCGTCGTATCGGATGGCATTGGTCTCCACCCGGATATTACCTTTCACCACCATCCGGTCCCCTATCGGCAGTTGGAACTGACCGTAACCAGCAGTAACGGAAAAATCGTAATCGCTGGTCATCTCCGTGGCATCCCCGCCGTAAAGGTAGCCTGTGGCATCGTTTTTTTCATTCATGGCCTTGCCGTAAACACCGGCCACCCATCCTCCGGAGACAACACGGAACTCCTGGGTCACCGTGGCCCGGTGCCGGTCGTTCCTGTCAAAGAACTCGTACTTCCACCCCTCTGTCAAAGGATTGAAATTGAAAGGCTCAGCACCCCAGAATTCCTCGTTCGCCCAGTCACCGTCGTAGCTGTGGACCAGGTCCGTTTCCGAGTAGGCAGTTACGGAGGTTAAGGTAATCCTCTCAGCCAGCGTCATCTTGGCGCGAAGGGAAAAAGCGTCTGTGGTCTGGCTGTCTTTGCCGAGATCGTTGGAGTAGGTATGCAAAAAGGTGTTGTTGTCCGGCGCCCAGGCGTCGTACCCGTTGTCCAGAACGGTCTGGAAGAACGTCCCCAGCAGATTGAACCGAGGTGACGGGGCGAACCTAAGTTTCGCCCGAAGGAGCTTTTCATCCCGCTTGTTGCTATCGAAGCTGTTCCTGAAAATATTCTGCCTGAACCCGTTGATGTAACCGGAGTGATAGGACAGCCTGTAGGCCAGCTTCTCTCCCAGAGGCCCTCCCACTGCTGCACCACGCCGACTGTTCTCCTGGGAGCCTAGGCCGTACTGTGCTTTGACGGTAAACTGGTCATCCGGGTCGGCGGACCGGAGTGAAATGAGCCCCGCCAGGGCGTTGGGCCCGAAGATGGACGACTGTGGCCCGCGGAACACTTCCACCTGGCGCAGGTCGTAAATGAGGCCTGCCATACCGAGACCGCTCAGGTCCACATCATCCATAACAAAACCGACGGAAAAGTTGGGTGGCCCTTCATCGGCGTAGTGGCTCCGCTCCCCCATCCCCCGGATCTGGAAATAGCGTGGACGGGACGTGCCGCCGGCATAATGAACATTGGGGATGGCCTCTAACACACCCTGGAGGTGGCTCTCGTCCATGGCTGATAGCTGGGCCCGTCCCACAATGGCCACGCTGGATGCCACGCTCTGGAGAAACTCTTCCGTAAACCCGGCCGTCACCACTACTACTTCTCCCCTTAGCGCCGTGGGCACAAGCCGGACGGTCACAGGCTCCTCTACTCCGGGAACGGCGACAGAGGTAAAACCTATATGGGATATTTCCACTGTGGAGCCCGGTGGTACGGAGAGTGAAAATTCTCCCTGGGCATCTGTCATCGTGCCGGTACCGGCTGCCACCACGTTGGCCCCGGGGAGGGGCTCACCGGTGGTGCCATCAAGCACAACTCCAGTAACGGTGACCTCAGGCACCTGCGCCGCCAGGGCAAGCGGAACAACGACGAAAAAGAAAACCCTCAGCGATCGGAGGGTGAACAGGATTAAGTTTCTCATTTTTCTCCCTTCGCTGGTATTATCCAGATCAGGTTCAAAGGGTGTCTCTCAGCCTCCCCGTTCACACCGGGGAAAGCACCCCTTTTCACTAAAGGAAATTACGCCCGGCGGCCGGTCTCATTCAAGGGTTCCCCAACTCCTTGCAAAGGTGACCATTCTCTCTCTATCTTTCGCGAAACTTCCAAGGAGCAAGATATGACTAACGGAGAGAATTCATTACCTGAAATCACTGTCAAAGCTATCATTCTGGGCATTCTGCTTTCAGCTGTTCTGGCCGGAGCCAACGCATACCTCGGTCTCTTCGCCGGCATGACTGTCTCTGCCTCCATCCCCGCCGCTGTCATCTCCATGGGAGTGCTCCGTTTTTTCAAAAATTCGAATATTTTGGAGAACAACATTGTCCAGACTGCCGCCTCAGCCGGCGAATCGCTGGCGGCCGGCGTCATTTTCACCATCCCCGCTCTCGTCCTCATGGGCTACTGGACCACATTTGACTATGTTGAAGTGGCCAAGATTTCAGCTATCGGCGGACTCATCGGCGTCCTCTTTACGATCCCCCTCCGCCGGGCTCTCATCGTCCAGGCGAAACTCCTTTACCCTGAGGGGATCGCCACGGCAGAAGTGTTGAAAGCCGGCGACGAGGCGAAGTCCGCCGCCACATCTGATGCGTCTGCGGGCATTAAAATCATTGGTGTTTCCGCCGTGGTGGGCGGTGTTATGAAAATTTGCCAGCAGGGGCTCTCCATGTGGCACGCAGCCGTTGAAGGTGCCCGCACCGTGGGCGGCGCCATATTTGGCATTGGCACGGACCTCTCCCCGGCCCTGGTCTCTGTGGGCTATATCGTGGGAAGGAATATTTCTATTCTCGTTTTTGGCGGCGGACTCATCTCCTGGGCATTCGCCATCCCCATTTATTCTGCCGTTTACGGCTATGAAGGCGACCCCATGGAGGCTGCCTGGAACATCTGGAATACCCAGATCCGATACCTGGGCGTGGGCGCCATGGTGGTTGGAGGCATCTGGTCCCTCATTAAACTGATGAAACCGCTGGTGGAAGGGATCAAGGCCAGCCTGGCTGCGCTGAAAGAAACTCAGGCCGGAGCCCTCGTAGACAGAAAAGAGAGGGACTTACCCATCAATTATGTGTTCATTTTGCTGGTGGCTATGCTTGTGCCAGTGTTTCTCCTCTACTACGACGTCCTGGAATCGGTGCCCGTGGCGGCGATGCTGTCACTGGTCATGATGGTGTTCGGGTTTCTCTTTTCAGCCGTGGCCTCATACATGGCCGGTGTGGTGGGATCATCCAATAACCCCGTCTCCGGCGTTACTATCGCTACCATCCTTTTTACCTCTCTATTACTGTTAAGCCTCCTGGGGGAAGGTTCCCCCGCGGGAGCAGCAGGGGCCATCCTGGTAGGAGCTGTTGTCTGCTGCGCAGCGGCCATTGGCGGCGATAACATGCAGGATCTGAAAACAGGCTATATCGTCGGTGCCACCCCGTGGAAACAGCAGGTGATGCAGGTGGTTGGCGTTCTGTCTGCCTCTGTGGTGCTGGGGCTTGTTTTGGATATTCTCCATACTGCTTATGTCATTGGCTCTCCCACCCTGTCGGCCCCTCAGGCAACACTCATGAAATCAGTGGCCGACGGTGTCTTTACCGGCAACCTGCCGTGGAATATGGTCATGTTCGGTGCTGTTATCGGTATTGCCATTATTTTGATCGATATTCGCCAGGAAAAAAGAGGCGCCGACTTTAGGGTCCACGTCCTGGCGGTGGCAGTTGGGATCTACCTACCCATTGAACTGTCCGTCCCCATCTTTATTGGCGGTATGGTGGCTCACCTTGCCAAACAGGCCGGCGCTGATAAAACGACGGAGAAAAAAGGACTGCTCTTGGCATCCGGCCTAATTACCGGAGAAGCGCTCCTGGGCATCATGGTGGCCGTACCCATTTTCGTCACCGCCAACAAGAACTGGTGGCCCACCGTGGGCGGTTTCTCCTGGCTGGGACCAGTCCTCTTTATCGGTGTTATCGCCTGGCTCTACCGCTCGGTCACAAAAAGATAGATGAAAATAACGAGGGATCTTCTTCACAAGCTGCCCAAAGTGGAACTACACTGCCACCTGGACGGCTGCCTGCGAATACCCACCATCATCGACCTGGCTCAGCGGAACAAGGTGGATCTCCCCTCCACAGACGAAGAACAGCTCAGAAGCATCCTCTCCGTGGGGAAAAAGCGCGGCACGCTGAAAGACTACATCAGGCGGTTTGACATCACCCTTAGCGTCATGCAGACGCCAAAGAGTCTCACCCGAACCGCCTATGAACTTGCGGAAGACGCAGCATCGGAGAATGTCCGTTACATTGAGATCCGCTATTCCCCCATCCTCCACACCCAGAAAGATATGACCCCTTCCGATTCTGTGAAGGCGGTCATGAAAGGGCTGAAAAAAGCGGAGAAGAATTTCAACATCCGGTGCGGCATTATCGTCTGCGGTATCCGGAGCATAAGCCCGGAGGCGTCACTGCAACTGGCGGACCTGACACTGAAGTTTAAGAACAAGGGCGTGGTCGGTTTCGACCTAGCCGGCGTTGAAGAAAACTTCCCCGCCAAGCACCACCGGGAGGCGTTCTACATGATCCTGAATCACAATATTAACGCCACCATCCACGCCGGCGAAGCGTTCGGCCCGGAATCCATCCACCAGGCAATTCACTACTGCGGTGCTCACCGCATTGGCCACGGTACAAGACTGAAAGAAGACAAAGGCCTGATGCAGTATGTGAACGATCATCGCATCACCCTGGAGGCGTGTATCCTCAGCAACTACCACACCAAGACTATCCGAAGCCTGAAGCACCACCCCGTCCGCTACTACTATGACCAGGGGATCCGCATCACCCTCAACACGGACAACAGGCTCATCTCAAACACTACTATGACAGATGAGTTCATGCTGGCCCACGACCTGTTTGGTTTTAACCTTTACGATTTCCGGGAAGTGACCATTACAGCCATAAAGAGCGCTTTTATGCACTATGACAAGCGAAAAAATATGATCAAGTCCATTGCTGATGAACTGGAAGGAAATTTTGGATTGATGCCGGAGTTCTTCCCTGGCAACCATACCACTAAAGCCTGAAACGGCTATTCCCTGATAACGGCCACTTTGGTGACCCGGGAATCACCACTTTTCGAGTAGACCGCCACAAGATAAATACCTGTACTGACCCAGTTTCCGCCGTCTGTTTTGCCATCCCAGAACGCCTGGTACCCCTGGACGGAAGGTGACGTGTTGTCGATCTGCCGGATCACCTCACCGGCGAGTGTCATGATCTTCAGTGACGATTCATCCATAAGGCCATCCAACACCATGGGCTCCGCCGCCGGGATCCGGTAAGGGCTCGGAAACGCTTTAAGATCGGCGTACGATTTTTTCTCTTTCGCAAAAGGGATTTTCAGTGCGTTGATCCCTTTGGAGGTGGCGATGTACGCCAGGCCTTTCCGGTCATCAATGGCCACTGCCGTCACCTCATTAGACAGCAGCATGCTGTTCTCTTTACTGAACCCGCTCCAGTCCGGCCACGGCGTCGCGTTGGAGAGCAAAACATAAAGCCCTCCGGTGATCGATGAGACCCAAACATTGTCCCGGCCGTCCACCGTAATCTTTGACCCTTCACCGAACGGTACACCGGCAAAGTAGGTGAAAAAGAAAGGTGTGAGTACCGTGTAGGCACTGTTGAAGGTGAGCCGCTGGAGACCCCGGGCCGTCAGAGCCCAGATGTCCTCGTCCCCGTTCAGAGCCAGGGACCAGACGGTGTTATCCGCCAGGCCATGAATGGTGGAAAAATTCCTCCACGAAACAGGCAGAAGGTCCTGATCATCGGGGACACCATCACCGTCGTCGTCCCAGTCCTCGCTGTCTAGAATACCATCCCCGTCACTGTCAATGTCCAGGGCGTCCGGTGTGCCGTCGCCATCGGCGTCCTGGTCCAGTTCCAGTACAAAGAGGCCGTCATCCTTACTGGTACCGATGACGGCGATCCAGCTTTCCGGCACAAGGATCTCCGTGGGGTTGTCAATTTTCTGTGTCACACCGCCACTCCCCATCTGGGGAATGTGGTGCCAGTTACCGTCATTGTCCGCCACGGTAATCTTACTATCCCGGTCACCGGCGCCGAAGTTGGAAATCCACAGGTTCTTGCCATCCACCGTGAGACCCCGGACGTTCATATAACCCTTTTTATCCGTGGGCACCACCTTTCCGCCAGTGGTGTCAAAAATGGCCATACCGCCGGGATCGTCCAGCGACAAACGGATAACACCGCCACTCATAGGTTCGTTAAAGTTATTCCTCGCCGGTCGGATACCCTGATAGGAGACCCACACTTCCCCTTCATCTTCAACCATGGACCACGCACGGGCCGAATGGTACTGGGCCGTGTCAGAAACAAATTCACCGTACTCTTCAGCGTTGTGGCTATAGACCGCCCACTTTTCTTCACTGGGGATCAGGTTGTACCAGCCGTTCTCATTGAGAACGGCCATGCCGTCGGGCCCGGCAGCCACCAGGCGGCCGTCTTCCAACACCGTCATGGCCGTGTAAACATTGCTGGCGGGAGAGTTGGGAATCCGCCACTCAAACTTTTCCCTGTCCGGTTTCCAGATGGCGATGCCGGAGTTGGAGGAGACGGTGAAATTGCCGTCGGCCGTGGGAACAAAACTGAACGGCTCGTGGCGGATATCCCAGCTGTCCTCCAACTCACCGAAACCGTCCAGGCGGACCAGATTCCACTTGGTGAGGAGTATAATGGCACTGGAAACGTCCCGGTTCACGTCCCGCAAATAGGTCCGACCACTGTAAATGTCACTCAAGAGTTGGGGCTTCATCTCCACGCTCCAGATCTCACCGTTAGCAATGGCCAGCAGTTCATCGCCCACGTGCCGCAACCGCGTCACAGGTTTCCCGGTAAATTCCGGGATACTGGTCCAGTTTTGGGGATAGTTGAGAATAAATTTTTTGAAGTCACCTGCAAACAGTCCTAGGTTGGTGGCTGCAAAGAGGGAGTCGTTCCGTAGGGCAAGGCCGCTGATAGCCTCCAGGTTCTCATCAGACGGATTATAGATCTGCTTGTAGCTGAATTCCCCATCCCGCATGACAAATTCCAGGATACCCCACTGACCATCCTTCGAATACGCCGCACAGACCACCGAATCGCTGATGGCCATGGCCGTCACCTCCCACAGGTCAAAGTTGAAAATTTTAACAGACTGCCGCTTTTCCAGGTCATAGACCTGGACCGTTCCGTTCGGTGCCGCACCGCCCAACCACAAGTGGCCGTTTCCGTCTTCAGCTATAACAGATAGATCTGTCTCTACCAGTCCATCAATGTTGGTCACTGTCTCAAACGACAGTGTTTCCCGGTCGTAAAGCAAAATCCCGCCGGAGGTGGCTGAGACCAGCAGGTTCCCCACCTCGATGGTCTCCCGCACATTCAGGAAAGAGGGGTACGATTTCCACTCACCCACCCTGCTCTGACTCAGCATCAGAACAGGCAAAAGAAGTAAAGTCAGTTTGATCCCGCGAATCATGGATTGCTAGCCAAAAGGAACCGGCATAAAACAGAGGATAAAAACGATGAGGCAGGCGATGCCGATAAGATGCTCCCGCTGAGTGAGAGGTGTACTCGTGTCAAGAATGGGTGGATGTTTTACCGTCCGCATGAGGAGCAGAATGAGTCCGCCCCACAACAGCCAGTTCAGGGAGAGAAAACTGAGAGGGATTAACATGAGGAATGCCAATTTGGCGATCTTGTCGTGCCCCTTTCCCAGCAGTGCATAGGCGATGTGCCCACCGTCCAACTGGCCGATGGGGAGCAGATTAAGCATGGTCACCAGCAGGCCGATCCAACCGGCAAAAGCCACAGAGTGGAGCATCACATCTTCACTTTCCGTCAAACCGGGAAAGACCATGGCGGTGGCCAGTTTCATCAGTAGCGACTCCCCGAGAATGATAGCCTCACCCGGAGCAATTTCCACTACCGTGGACATGGAGAGCCCGTAAAAAAGCAAGGGTACCGCCACCACGAATCCTGCAATAGGTCCCGCCGCGCCTATGTCCAACAGGGCCTTCCTGTGCTGGATGGGACTTTTAATCCTTATTACAGCACCTAGCGTGCCGATGAATGTGGGCGCTGGTATGAAATAGGGCAACGTTACATCAATATTGTGCTTCTTGCCGTAAAAGTAGTGGCCGAACTCGTGACATCCCAAAATGAGAAGCAAAGTGGCTGAAAAGGGGAATCCCATGGAAATCTCAGACAGTGAGAACGGATTGCCCCCCTCCATAATGGTCCCCGCCATGAGAGTCGTGACCACCGTGGCGAAGAACAGACCAATGTTCAGTGTCGGGATGACAATGGGCGGTTTCTCTTCTGGCGCTGCTGGAGAATCTTTCACTTTGATCCAGACGGTACCATCCTCCCCCCTCACGTCCGCCTCCAGCAGCTGGGCGGTGAGCTCTGTGGCTATGTCATCTCTCGTAGCACCGTTCACCAACTCCCCCATGGCAACCCACACATCACCACTGGTGCCCATCTTTTTTACACGGAGTTTTTCGTCAAGAGAGAGAAGAAGTTCACGAAACTGTTTTTCTGTCATGCTCAGCCTAAAGTGGAACTACAGCCACCGCCAAAGGTTCCTTCAACTAAGGTTGACATGGCGGATGCCCGTCAATAAATTGACGCCGTGAAACGGTTTATTGCTCCCCTTTTCCTCCTCGCTGGTACACTCTTCGGCCAGGAGGCGCCTCTCTTCGATGTCGATGTCCGTATCCGGGTGGTTAATGACGAGATGCTCTATGTGGTGGTCCAGGTGGACAACCGCTCCGGCCGCCGGGTCACCGAACTGGCCGGATACATAACAGAAGCAACTTCCGATGATCAAATTGTAAGCGAAAAAAGGATTGTCCACGTCCACCCCTATGACCCCGTGCTTACTAACGACCAGACCACCATCCGTGGCTACACCTACCCTTTCGAAAAGTCCATGGATCACCGGTTCCGGTACCACATAAGCCGCGTCACCTTCCGGAACGATGCCCGGGTGTTCGCCTGGAGCCCGACGGACGGTCTGATCCGCGTGGAATAAAGCGGCTACCCCTTTTTCTTCGACTGCTGTTTTTCCCACATCATCTTATACTGATCCTGGTTCTGTAACTCCAGCATGAGGCTGTTGATCCAATCCTTGCTCCTCCTGGTGTATTCATCCACCACAGATGCCGACTGACCCTGGGCCGTCATGTTCACAATCAGGATGGCTGAGGCGATGGGGATGTATCTGTTCAGTGGCTCTTTGTAGAAATTGTCCAGCACCCTTACCAGCTCAGCCGTTGAAAGGTAGTCTTCCAGTTCCGGCTTCAGGTGCTCTGTCACAAGGACTGAGTCAGCAGGCCACAATTTATAATAGTCGTAGAGGCGGCCGTCCTGGAGACCGTTCAGGTAAGCGGATTTAAGAAGGAAGGTATATTCGAGGGAACCGGAAGTTTTTTCCGAGATTCGCTGCCAGTCGCTACCGTCCCAGAAAAGTTTGTGATCCTGCGCCCACAGCCCCGCAGGCAGGAGCAGCGCTACAAGGAACAGCCCTTTCATAAGAAGAATCTAGTCAGAGGCGCTGTCTACGGAATCAACAATTTCAGAAAGCCGCCGGGTGATATAGACAAGAGTGAAACATACGGCTAAACCCACAACTGAGCCGATCAGTGAAGGAACCATTACTCTTTCTCCTTATCTGTCATTCCGGGCAGAATTTAGCTCAGAATTGTGTCTGAATGAAACGGTGAGGCAACTTCAGTGAAGAAGCATGTAATAGATCACATAAAGCCAGGAAAGAAGCCGTCAAAGATGGCCCAGAAGACCGACTTATTCACGCTGAAGGAGATGGCGATGGACAGGGGAGTACCGAATGTAATGCCCGTCTTGATCCACTGTCTCTGATCAAAAAATTCAATCATTTCCCCTTCCAGAAATCCTCAAGCTCCACACCGAGCCCGTCAGCCACCCTGTTCACATAGGCAAAGTAAGCCACTATCTGGTTGATATCCAGGATGGCCTTGTCATCAAAGCCATTGTCCCGGAGCGGTTGCAGGTCAGCCGGTTCCATTCGGGCCGGTGATTCTGTCAGTTTTACCGAATAGTCAAGCATTGCCCGCTGAGGTGGTGTCAAGTCAGCCTTGGTGTAATCCTCTTTGAGATGGTTCACCAATGTTTCATCCTTTGTCAGCCTGAGGAGGCCCTCCCCATGATGGGTCAGTCAGTAGTGACACTCATTGAGGGCTGACACAACAACAGCAATCATCTCCCGCTCCGGCCGCGGGATGTGTGACTTGCCGTACATAACCGCTTTATAAAGGGCAACGTGCCCCTTCAGCGATTCGGGGCTCAAACTGTGGATCTTTATAATATTGTCCACCCCGCCCCACGGCTCCATATTGTGGTCGTAATGTTCTTTCAGTTCCCCCTCAGCCTCACCTTCGAGGATCATTTTAATCCAGGCCATTCTTAAGCTCCTTTAATTTGAGGCGTGATGTTCTGTCTCTTCCGCCAGTCATAAATGGCTTCCAGAACACCACCGATACTGACCACACTTTCCACTTCTTCATCGGGACCGATATAAACATCCCGGCCGAA
>DTTI01000057.1:0-6022 GCA_012964825.1 Candidatus Neomarinimicrobiota bacterium | reverse complement strand
AGCCGTTTCGGTACATGGTGCCACCCTACGAATGATTTGTGTTTGATCCACTCGATGGCGGGATCCTCCTTTGAGAAGCCGGCAGGGGGACGCTTCAGTTTTTCTCCGATAAGTTCCCTATAATATTTGTTAAAAGCACCTCCGTTGACAGCTTCCTCGAACTGATTCGGCCAGGCCGATATTCGCTTCCGGATACTATCTAGTTTTTCCCTTTCAGGCCTGTAAATACCTGTGGCCAACCTGGAGCCATCGAAAGCGACCCGAACATAGTACCCGGGTCCGGAATAATTCTTCCCCCCAGGCGCCAGGCGGGCACTGAACCAAGGCTTATAGGGTGTCTTGTCTTTCGAGAAGCGAATATCCCGGTAGATCCTGAACATGCACTCCTTCGGCTCCGTACCCAAAATATCAGGATCAAATTCAGATAGCCGGAAAAGCAAGGCTGATACCAGCTCGGCGAAATTCTCCAAGGCACTTTTATACTCACCCTTGTGAACATGGTACCACTCCCGCTTATTATTTTCGGCTAGATCACACAGAAAAGAAATGGTGGATTTATCGATCAACTGTCAGTAGCTCACCATTAAGTTAGGTGATTGCTGCGTTCCGTTCGCAATTACATATTAAATAAGGTGTCATGGCGAAGGACGATTCCGGAGGCTTATGACCATCTCGTCATTCTTGGTCGGTAAACAATAACGAGATTGCGAGTCCCGACTCAATCAAGACTCACAATGACAGTCAGGGTGACGTTGAACTCTCATATCCCGCCTCAATCCGCTCTCTGGCAACAACAGCCTGCATCCGTTCAATAAGCTCTGTGTAACGAGGGTCATCACGAATGGCGTCAAAACGGGGATCAATCTCGATCCATCTGTAAAGTGTCCACCCTTTGTCCACCGCTTCTTCCAGCCAGTTTAGAGCAGATTCCTTGTCATCCATGATTGAATAAGCTCCCGCCAGAATCCTACGGGTGCTAGACCCGATATCTCCATTCACTTCTATACGCTTCAATAGTTGGTTAATAACCTCATCCAAAATCGTATTCGCCCACTTCCGATCCCACTTTTGTAAAAGAACATAAGCTAAAGCTGTCTTGTCCTGAGGCCGCATACGTTTCATTTTTTGCAGATGATCAAGGGCCAAATTATAATCTCTGGCCCAGAGGTAAAAGTCAGAAGCTGCACCATGGACTTGACTGTCGTCTGGTCGAAGAAGTTGTAATCTTTCAAGGGTTGATCTTGCCATTTCCCAGTTCCCTTCAACACAATATTGTGTAATTAAGATATCATGAAGTTCAAAACCGTCTGGACGTATATCCAAAGCACTTGAAATAAGATTGTGAACTTCATCATAGTCTTCCAGAGCATGGTAGGCTAGTGCAAGTATTCTAACAACACGCAGGTTATAAGGATCACTCTGTCGGCCTCGTAAATGATGCTTCAGAGACGCACTCAAATCACCTTGCCACCAATAAGAGAGTGCTAAGTTTGATTCGGCCATGACATAACCCAATTCAATAGCTCGTTTGTTCATCTCGATTGCTTCGGAGGTATGGCCTAAATAGCTTGAGATTAGAGCTCTAGCTTTATATCCTTCGGCTAAATCCTGATTAATTGAAAGGGCCCTATCTGATGACTGAATGGCCAGTTCACTGTACAATTCATCCTGATTGTCAAGAAACATCTGACCGTATGAATCTCCCATACCGCTGTAGGCAAGGGCATAAGACGGATCAAGCTTCAGCGCCTGCTTGTAGTAATTGATGGACTTTTCAAAGCCCTCATACGTGTACTTGAAATATTCGGTTCTTCCCTTAAGGTAAAGCGTGTACGCTTCCATATTTTGAGTAGGCACCGTGGCCATAGATCTCTTTTCTGACCTCGAAATTCGAGCATCGAGGGCCTCTGCGATGCGTGTTGCCACATCTGTCTGTATCTGGAAAATATTTTCCATCTTACGATCGTAGGTGTCTGCCCAGAGATGTTGGTCACTGTCGGTATCAATGAGCTGACCCGTTATTCTTAGATTGTCCCCGTCACGCCTGACGCTCCCTTCAAGTATGGCTGCCACACCCAGCTCTTCTCCGATCTCCCTGATGGTCTTGGTGGTCCCCTTGTACTGAAGAACGGACGTCCGGGAAATGACCAGCAGGTCGCTCACCTTTGACAGCTGTGTAATGATCTCCTCAGTGATACCATCGGAGAAATATTCGTCCTCCTTGCTGTCGCTGAGATTATCGAAGGGGAGGACGGCTATGGAACGTTCGGCGATCCGCTCCGCTTCCCTGTCACCCCGCGGCGCCAGCCAGCCGATGGCGAGGCCACCCACAACCCCTGCCATGAGAAAAATGTTTCGCGTCCTGGCGTAAAACCGCTTGCTATCCGCCACAGCTTGGGTGCTTCCAAACGACTCCGCTCCCTCTGCGGGCTCCGAGGTTAATGGCGTCTTCACAAGACCCTCCGGTGTCCGGTCGTCATCCAGGATACCACCACACTCACCGGCAGTCCAAGCACCAGCAGGATGATGACAAACTGAGCCGTCCAATTGGGAAAATCGAAAATGGGAAAAATGATCTCCACCAGCTGCATTACAACAAACGCCACCACAGCGTAGAAAACCATCGTCCGGATCACCTTACGGTCTTTCAGTTCATCAATTAGACTGCTCATATGGTATTAACTCTTCCCCTCAAATCACTCTCACTGGAAACTACCCACAATTGTGCGATTCTTCAAGATGGAGCTGAGAGAGAAGCAATTGCTTTCCTGCCCATAATTTCTTACTCTCTGCTGCGGTAGTCACTCCGCACTTCCAATATTTTGGAGCAAGTTCACATCAAGAACGGAGGATGAGACGATGATGAGACGGTTAACTTATTTACTGATTCTTTTTAGCAGCATTGTCGCACTACAGGCCGAAAAATATGACGAAACTTTTTTCAACAACTTCGAATGGCGGAATATCGGCCCTAACCGAGGGGGACGGTCTCTCTCATCTATGGGTAGTCCAGGCCGGCCCAACGAATACTACTTTGGCGCCACCGGAGGGGGACTCTGGAAAACCACAGACGGCGGCAACACCTGGTTTCCGGTAACCGACGGACAGATCACCTCTTCTTCCATCGGGGCTGTGGCTGTGGCAGAAACTAATCCAGACATTGTATACATCGGCGGCGGTGAAACACAGCTTCGTGGCTCCATCACCCAGGGTGACGGCGTCTACAGATCAACGGACGGCGGTGAGACCTGGCGCCACGTTGGTCTCCGTGAAACACAGGCCATCGCCCGAATCCGAATCCATCCCACCGATCCCGATATTGTTTATGTGGCAGCCCTGGGCCATCCCTACGGGGACAACGAGGAGCGGGGAATCTTCCGCTCCAAAGATGGCGGCAACAGGTGGGAAAAAATCCTCTACAAGAGTCCCAAAGCGGGAGGTGTTGACATCTCCATCGACAGAACAAATCCCAAAGTGATCTACGCCTCTTTGTGGCAGGTCTACCGAAGAGCCTGGAAAATGTGGGGCGGCGGACCGTTTAGCGGAATTTATAAATCTACGGACGGTGGAGATACATGGACAGAATTGACCAAGAATCCCGGTATGCCTGAAGGACCCATCGGA
This sequence comes from Candidatus Neomarinimicrobiota bacterium, assembly GCA_012964825.1. NCBI lineage: Bacteria > Pseudomonadati > Fidelibacterota > Fidelibacterota bacterium. Next base: position 2,398 of record DTTI01000057.1, on the reverse strand, counting down.
AAGATCGGTATGGCAGTCTCTCCAGCTGACCCCAATCGCGTCTGGGCAATCGTGGAAGCGCCTGAAGGGGGTGTGTTCCGGTCCGATGATGGCGGGAAATCCTGGGAAAGAACTAATGACGATAGGAAAATCCGCCAGCGCCATTTTTACTATTCCCGGATTGTGGCCGATCCATGGGACAGGGAAACGGTCTACGCCCTCAACACCCGTCTTTACAAATCGACGGACGGCGGTGTCACATTTGATACACAGATCAGCACGCCCCACGGCGACCAGCATGACCTCTGGATCGACCCCAACGACCCCCTGCGGATGACGAACTCCAATGACGGCGGAGGGAATGTCTCCATCAACGGCGGCGAGACCTGGACGGAACAGGATTATATCACCACCCAGCTTTATCATGTGAATGTGACGAACGACTTCCCTTACCACGTCTGCGGTGCCCAGCAGGACAACAGTACTGTTTGTGTCCCAAGTGACGGTTGGAACAATATGCAGGCCCGGGGACCCAACCACGGCTGGTACTATTCCGCTGGTGGTGGTGAAAGCGGATACATTACGCAGCACCCATCCAAGCTGGATATTTTTTACGCCGGGAGCCAGGGCGCTCTGTTAACACGTTACGACCGCTCAACAGGCCAGATCAGAGATATTCAGGTCTACCCCCGCTTTTTCTCCGGAGAACCGGCAAGCGCTCTTCCCGAGCGGTGGCAATGGACCTTCCCCATTGTTTTTTCCCCATTGGATGAGAACAAGCTTTATACCTGTTCACAGCATGTCTGGCTTTCGGAAGATGACGGCCAGAGCTGGAAGAAAATCAGTCCTGATCTGACCTACGCTGACCCTTCTACGCTCGGCCCCACCGGTGGACTCATCACCATGGACATGAACGGGCCGGAAATCTATGCCACGGTCTTTGCCCTGACACCGTCTCAACACGATATTAACACCATTTGGGCTGGTTCTGATGACGGACTCATGCACATCACCCGGGACGGCGGTAATACCTGGACAAAGGTCACCCCGCCCGATATGCCGAAGTTCTCCCGGATCTCCATCATTGAAGAATCTTCCCACACACCAGGCACCGCCTATGTGGCGGCAAATCGGTACCAGGTGGATGACCGGGCACCTTATGTCTGGCGAACACGGGATTACGGCAAGACCTGGACAAAGATTGTGAACGGTGTTGCGGATGGTCACTTCGCCCGCGCTGTCCGGGAAGATTCCGTGAAAGAGGGGCTCCTGTTTCTCGGCACGGAGCACGGCGTCTACATATCCTTCGACGCAGGGGACAGCTGGCAGTCCATTCAGCTCAATCTGCCAGATACACCCATCCGGGATCTCCAGCTTAAAAACTCCGATGTGGTCCTGGGAACTCACGGCAGGGGTTTCTGGATCTTGGACGACTATGACCCGTTGAGAGAATACTCAAACCGGACAGCAGTGGAATCGCTGACACTGTTCAATCCCCACGACGCCGTTCGCAGTGTGGAGACTGCTGTACTCCAATACTATCTGGGAGAAGAGGTGGATTCGGTTAAGGCTGAGATCTACGATTCAGAAGGTAACCTGGTGTTTTCAGTGGTAGGTGACTCGGTAGCGAAAGAGGAAACGGAAGTTAACCCCTGGTACCGGACTCGCACCACCGGTCCTCCCACCACCGCCAAGGGTCTGAACCGGTGGGAATGGAATTTGCGCTACAAAGGTGCCACCATGTTCGAAGGGATCATCATCTGGAGCGGCCGGCCCCAGAATGGCCCGAAAGCACCGCCCGGAACTTACGAGGCGCGGGTAACCGTAAATGGCATAACAAAATCAGCCAAGTTCAACGTCAAGATGGATCCGCGCCTGAAAGATGTGTCGGAACAGGATCTCCGGGACCAGTTCCAGCTCTCATCACAGATTAGAGATAGAACATCCTCAGCGAACGAGGCGGTCATACAGATTCGCCACATCCGCGATCAGATTAATGACCGGTTGGAAAAGACCAACGACCGGAGGATCAAAAAAATGTCTACTGACCTTATGGGGAACCTTACCAAGATCGAAGAAGCGCTTTACCAGACAAAAAATGAGAGCGGACAGGATCCATTAAACTTCCCAATACGTCTGAATAACCGCCTCGCCTCTCTCCGCCGAAGCGTGGAGTCGGGTGATGCAAAACCGACGGATGGAGCCTACAAGGTGCTTGGTGAACTGTCGGCCGAACTGGACGGACATCTGGAGGCTCTGGATCAGGAACTGACGCAAAACCTGAATCCCCTGAACGCCCGACTCACGAGCAAACAGCTGGAACCTGTTTCGGTAACGGTGGAATAGAGTGGGGTAGGTTACCCAACCATTAGCGGGAACGTGTGAGAATCGAACTCACCTCCCACCTCTCCGGCGGGAC
>DTTI01000056.1 GCA_012964825.1 Candidatus Neomarinimicrobiota bacterium | reverse complement strand
AGCAACTGTGTCCCCATAGCACCGTCAAGCAATAACGGCGATCCCGTACCAAGCCGGTTGGTAATATCTGAATGGTCTTTTCCTACAGCCATTTAAAAAATTTCAGGCCAAATAAGTTAAGAGATACGCGTTCCTTCAGAGACATCATCATCAAGCTTAAGAAGAATCACCGATTCACCTTCCGGGCAGGCACCGAGGATCAGAACTTCGGACTTAAACCCGGCTACCTTCAGGGGTGGCAAGTTTGCAACACACAAAACCTTTCTACCCAAAAGATCTTCTTTGGAATAAAGATCAGTGATTTGAGCACTGGACTGCTTTTTCCCAAGAGGCCCAAGATCCACAATAATCTTATACGCCGGGTCTTTTGCCTCAGGAAAATCATCCACCGAAAGAATGCGTCCCACTCTTATATCCAGAGCTTTAAAGTCAGAAACAGTTATCATACTCACTTTTTAATGAATGGGGATAACCAACCGTACCATAATAGGTTGACTATGCCTTTCTGGGACCAATCTTAAGGAATCATCATTGATGGTAGTTCGGTAGGCTACGGCAAATCCCCGCCCCACAACGATACCGAGAGCAGCTCCGGCTATAACGTCCGTCAGCCAATGCTCATTATCGTGGATGCGGTGAACGCCTACCAACCCCGCAACAAGATAAGCAGGCATTCCAGCCTTCTCACCATAAAGATCATCAACAACAGCTGCCACCGCAAAACTTCCTGATGTGTGACCGGATGGGAATGACCGCCTGTTCTGACCGTTGGGCCGCAATCGTCCTGTGGTTTTTTTTACTACAACCGTGGCCATCATAGTAACACCTATGGCTGATGAAGAAAAAAGCAATCGGTCCATTTTCTCATCCCGCGTACCAGATTTCAGCACAGCCACCCCCAACAGTGCCGGGTATGCCCACCCGCCCCCGTATAGATCAAGATGGTGAGAAAGTGTATTAGACATGAGGCCATGTTTCTGACTGTATTGCTGTATGTCATCATCGTAAGCGCGCAACGTAAATATCGAAACAGCGGCGGTGCCAAGCAGGGTCAGATTTTGAGATGATGTGAACGCTTCGGTTATACCGTCCATGAAGAAATCAAAAGTGTTTAGTTTTGCCGACAGAGCGGTCGTGCAGCAGACGAACCATAACACTGCTTTGCTCATTATCTTTTTCCTTGTGGTGACTTTTTCAGCAGGTCTATGAGCGAGGGCGTTACGGAGGTCGCTTCCATTGGGAAGCAAATTTACATGAAACGGGAAAGAGGTATCAGCTGATTTCCGGATTCAGACTTTCAAAATCTTTCACGAATTGCCCGTGGGACCGATAGTGGATCACCGTCATTCCCATCTTGCCAGCTGCAGCAACATTTTCCATACGGTCATCCACAAAGAAACTTTCAGATGCATTAGCGTTTGCCGCTGTCAGCATGGCTTTAAAGAAGCATTCATCGGGCTTTCGGGCTCCTACATCAAATGAATAGATGGCACCGGAGAACCCGTTCATTTTGTTCCTCACACCGCCGTGATTAATGTGATGTTGATTGGTGTTCGAGGCAAGCCAGACAGTGATTGTTTTCGATAGCTCCCGGGCGTAGTGGAAAGTTTCCGTCACGTCACCCAGCATGCTCCGCCAACAGTCAAAGAACTCTGTCTGAGTAAGTTTCTTTTCAGACGCAATATTTGCCATAACGCCGGAAAAGAATTGTTCATCCGTCAGTCCCCCCTTTTCGTAGTCGTCATGCATTTCCCCGAACAAGGCCGACACCATTACGGTAGTTTCCACACCGATGGCACGGGTAAACTGGCGGACAACTTCTTCGGAGTAAATATTCAAGAGTACATTACCGATGTCGAAAAAAAATGTCTTGATCATTGGGAGTTTTAACTGTCCGAGAACTCAGGTGGGACGCTGGCAGCGCCTTTCAATCCAGTACTAAC
>DTTI01000055.1 GCA_012964825.1 Candidatus Neomarinimicrobiota bacterium | reverse complement strand
CCGAGATCGGCCGAATCGACGACAGCATCAACTACGCGTACCAAGACGCCTTCGTACTGCTCAGCCGTGGCCGAGCCTGTATTGATAGCTGAGGCTAACACGTCAATGGGATCCAGGTGATCGGCAACGCCGTGTATAGTCACTGCGGTGACGTCTACGATCTCAGTCTTGCTATTGTATTCATCGACCGTTCCAGTGACCGTCACGCTGTCGCCGAGCGCCAGGGAGTTCACCGTTGCGCCGTCAGCTCCCGTGAAGTCGAAAGTGTTCCAACCGTCGTAATTGTAGACCATGATTCCGCTCCACGCCTCCTCAGCATCCTGAATGAAGAACGTCCGGTTATTGGAGCTTCCCCAGAATTCGGCTGTCACAATTCCTGAGATCGTAACAGTTTCTCCGTCCTTGGGAGAGTCGCCTGAAGCGTCACTGGTCTCTTGGATGTCCTTGATTGTCGTCACCTGTGCCACTACCGCAAAGGGTAACAGAATGGATACCGTCAACCAGGGCATAGACCATTTTGCTTTAGTCATAGTTTGTCCTCCGTTGTTTGTTACTTGATGACCAGGAACTTGCCCTCTTTTACTTTACCAAAAGAGGAACTTTTTTCATCCTGATTTTCCACTGTAAAGAGGTAGAGTCCCGAGGCGAGGGCCTGATCGTGTTGGGTGATCAGATCCCAGGCGTGTTCTCCACCTCCAAAGTTTGGAGATTTGTATTGGTCAATATTCTGAATGTCTGCGCCGGCATAGATGGGCGAATCGTGCTGGAGTACATCGACGAGGTCGCCGGCGAGCGTGAAGATCCTGATCTCCGCCATCCGTGGGAGATTGGTAAACCAGATCATCCGCTCTCTGTTGCCATATCCCTCCCATACCGCCTGACCTTGATAAGGGTTCGGATAGACGCCGGGCTCCAATGTCCAGTTATTCGTCACTGTTTTCGCGCCAGGATAGACGTACACTCGATTGGCATAAGGTGAACTCTCGAGACTGCCGAGGTTAGCTTCCGGATCGCCTCTATCGTAGGCGGTGACGGCGTAGTAGTTCAACCACCCGTTTTTCACGTTATTGTTCGTAAATCTGTAATGGTAGGCATTGCCTTCAATTTCGATGCTGTCGGGTTCGCCGAAGTCGTTTGTAATCCTCACCGCATCGAACCCAGTATTGTAACCGATATGCCGAAAGGTGGAATCGGACCGGTCGAATTCTGCCAGCAAGGTGAATTCTGCCGTTTCGTCTCCGGCCGTCTTCCGTGCGCCGTAGACGCGGTACCCTTCAAAGTCCTTCTGCCGACTGATGGGATCAACGAAGTCCTCAGCATTATCGGCCCAGTAAACGGTCACTGTCTGATCGCCCACGTCCACCGTCATATTGGGTACAGGCGGCGGAGCGGGGAGGATGTATCGATCGATCTCCCCATCGTAGTCGATATCTTCGCCCTCATCGAGGTGGTTGTTTCTGTTCTTGTCTTCGCCGTCGAATGCTCTCTGCGCCCAGTCGGCGTTAACGTGGAAGTTAGCACGCCGATTGTGGGAGTCCTCACCGCCGCCGTTCCATCTTGCTGCGACAGTGGCAAAGATCACGTTCACCGACTTTCCCGGAGAAAGCTGCCATTTGGATGAATCTGCAGAGATCGGTTCTGTTCCTAGCGGACCGGTAGAAAGCATAAACAGCCAGCTGTTGGCGTTGGATGGATATCCGGCCTCAGTAAATGCTTCGCCTGAACCGCGACGGACAGAGGTGCTCAACTGTTTATATCGTTCACTGTCGTTAAGCGGCATGCCGAAATCGGGGTAATCTGTGTTCGTGCTGGTTGTCCACACCCACTGATTGTGGTTGGATCTCAGGTATGGTCGAGGGACGGTACTTCCTAGTACTTTCAGCCCGATATACGATTCAGCCCAACCGGCGTCACCATCCAAATCGTACTGATAGCTGAGGTCGCGGGTGAAGCCCCCGCCGTCTACGGACCGGTCAAATCCATCCAGATTGTCATACCACGTAAATCCGCCGCCCGGTTCGTAACGGTTGGTATAGTTCATATTCGCAACCGAAGCATCAGTCCATATCCCCGTATAAATGTTCTCGATGGTCTCCTCGGATTGGTTCGTGATAGTGTAGTTCAAGAGTACAAAAGCGTCAGCATAAGTGAAATTCCAGGCGTAGGCTTCCAGATGGATTGAGACGCCGAGAGGGGTATGATTGGGGATGCCGAAGTTGTCTGATGGATTCTCACCAAAGTCCTTGAAATCCGTAATGAGGTCTTGGTGTGAGACTGCATAAGGTGAGTAAAACTTCGCCATGGAATCCTGTGAGGTGGACGAGATGGAGGACTTGATCTCCATTCCTGACGTTGCTATGAACTCAAAGCCTTCTTGTCCCGATTCAAAGACACCATCGACGATAGCTGTGGAGACTCTCCGCTCACCGTTTACGATACCGCCGATCCACAGCCCGGCGGAGGAGAAGTGTTCCACCTGTTCGCGCAGATTCTCCGTGTGCTGTTTGTATTGGGAAGAGGGGAGGATGCGGCCGTTGATTCTGTTCCAGCCATTCCCAAGGACGCCGAAATTGGTAACAGTCAACCCAAGTTGCCCTACCGATGTGTATTTATCGAATACATCGGGGGCACTCTGGGACACAGCTGACTGAATGAAAAGTAGAAGGAGTGCTGTGATAGGAAGTCGAGGTTTTGAGAGACAAAAGGTGTGTAATGATTGAATCACTTACGTTCTTATTTAGTCCTAAGATTTGACAATCCACCCGAGCCGAGAGCGAAAGAGCGGAACAAAGTTACTATTCGGTTCTACCGTTGTCAACCTCAGAAATTGTCAAAGCGTTTCGACTTTTTTCTCGATGACGGAGTGTGTACTTTGTTCCTGATGCGATTCTTGCAATGGCTACCCCTGTTATTGACAATAACGATTGTACTGGGCACTCCGCAGGATGTCTCCTACATCCGTTATTACAAAACGGAAAATGACCTTTTGCGGGGCGTCGAGATAAAACCTGCCGAGGCGAGAAAGTTTTCCCACATCGAGGCACTCTACAATGGTGAGGACCAACTTCGCACCAAAATTACAGTGGGAGAAGACAATATTATTTCTGAACAGGAAATATACGAATACAACGAAGATGGATCGCTTTGGCGGCGGGCTGTTTCAGACGGAGAAGGTAATGTGACCAAAATGTATATTCATGGTGAGGAGGACATGTCCGCCACTTTCATCAGTATTGTTTTACCACACCGCAACCTAGCAGATTTTGATGAACGGACAACAGTTTACAATTATGATACTAATGGAAAGGTTTCCCTATATCAGTTTCTGTCTGTTGACCACACCCCCTTTGGCCAAATTGAATATGACTACTTTGAAGAGGGCTTAGTAAAAGAGGAGCGGTGGACGGACATGCTGGCCGGTCAAACTGTCCGCGCCTTTAAGTACCGATTCAATCCCATCTCCCGGGAATACACCATGGTGGAGTATGATGCCAGGGGTGAAGAGGTGAGTCGTGTAGGTATCACTTTACCAAGAAAGTCTATCACCTCCGGTTGGTCTCCATTGGATGCTCCTACTGATATCCCCGGCAATCGGTTAGAGGAAAGTTCTGAGATTATCGAAAATATTCTTATAAGGAAAGCGGAAGGGTGGAATCCGGCTCAATCCATGGGAAAGCTAATGGATCCTAAAGTGCTTACCTCCCCCGATCTCATTACCATGAAAAACGGTGATTCCCTCAAAGTCGAACTTATTCAGATTAACAATGAATATGTTCGCTTTATGCTTACCGGTGACCGTGATATGCTTACTCTGCCACTGGCACGGGTGACTGAGATTGAACGCCGTGACGGCGAGATCCTTTATCCAGTAATTTATCGCTGAACGGCCCGACCTTGCACCGGAGGGGAAGGGCGGGTTAAATTCGCTTGGACATGCGTCTGACCTCGGCGGCACTTTTGTCTCTTTTTATTTCTGTCTCAGCACAGGAGTACCCGCCACCCTCCAATCTTGTAACAATACCGACGGCCAGCGGACTTGTGAGAGGTGCTTTTGCGGCGGATATGCGGATGCAGCGAAGCGGCGGCATCACCACATCACTGGCTGTTGGAATCTCAGACCGCTTCATGTTTGGACTTTCCTACGGCGCAAGTAGCCTCATTGGAGATAATGAGCCTGTCCCTTATCCGCGGCCTGAGGTGATTCTGAAATATCGGCTAATCGATGAAACTGTGGTGTTTCCGGGTATCGCCTTCGGTGTCGATACGCAGGGATTCGGCAATTACAACAATGCAGATTCCCTGAAGCGGTATGACATTAAAGGGTACGGTGCTTATTTGACTGCCAGCAAGAACTGGCTCACGCCCTTAGGAAATCTCGGGATACATCTTGGGGCCAACTACAATTTCACGGAAAATGTTGATGAGGATGATGATCCCAATCTCTTCGCCGGATTTGATATTGAGTTCAATCCTGAGTTTTCATTCTTGATGGAGTACAACGCCGCCCTCAATCAAAATAACATGACCGCCGAAACAGTTGCGTTGAGTAGGGGGGGATATTTGAACGCTGGTCTGCGCTGGTCCATATTCCAAAATTTCCATCTTGATCTGCATTTTAATAATCTTCTTTTTGATGAAGACAAAGTGAGCTATTTCAATCGTGAAATCAAAGTTACCTATATCGAATATTTTTAAGTTCTGGATCATTCCTTTCTGACAACTAATTTCATCATCTTTTTCTTATGAAAGACCTAACCGAGTCAAAAGTATCTTCAGAAAAGATTTACTCGGGGCGCCTGCTGGACGTCCGCCGGGATGAAGTTTCTCTTCCTGATGGAGGAGTATCTGTCAGAGAATATATCCGCCATCCTGGTGCCGTTGTGATGATCCCCGTTCTCCCCGATGGGGGAATTCTTCTCATCAGGCAGTTCCGCTACCCCATGGGCGATGTGGAGATAGAATTGCCGGCGGGAAAGATCGATCCAGGTGAAGAGGCTGAAGAGACGCTTCAACGTGAGCTAGAAGAGGAAACTGGTTACAGGGCTGGGAAAACTACTTTTATTACTGAGATACATCCCTGTATCGGTTACAGTAATGAGAGAATGTGGCTCTACCTGGCTGAAGATCTTCAGCATAGTGAAGCGACCAGTGATGAAGATGAATTCATTGAACTGATGCCCACAAGTCTAGATGATGCCATAGGCATGGTTCGATCAGGGAAGATTACCGATGTGAAGGCAGTTATTGGCCTTTTCTGGGCCGAGAGAGTGCTAAAGGGGCAATGGAAGCCGTCTCAAACAAAAAAAGTCTGACCAACTCGATCCGCCAGTTAGCCTTGGAGCTCGGTTTCCAGAAAGTGGGGATTGCGCGGGCCGAATCGTCTCCCGATGATGGTGCCCGCCTTGAAAATTGGCTTCGTCTAGGCTACCACGCCACCATGGATTGGATGGTGAGTCGCAAAGACGAAAGGGCTCATATCAAGAGCTACTTTCCTGAAGCCAAATCAGTGGTTTGTGTCGCCATGAACTACTACCACGGAGAGCCGGAAGGTGACATGAAAATCTCCAACTATGCCTGGGGAGATGATTATCATGAGTTGCTTAAGAATCGTTTGAGGCAGCTTCTTCAAATTGTTCAGGAGCTTCAACCGGATGTCCAGGGCATCGCATGTGTTGACACCTCACCTGTGATGGAAAAGGCGTGGGCTCAACGGGCGGGCCTTGGGTGGATCGGAAAACATACCAATCTCATCAGCCGAGACTACGGTTCCTGGCTTTTTCTCGGTGAACTCATTCTCGACTGCGAACTGGAGATGGATCAGCCCTTTGAAGATGACCTGTGCGGTACATGCACCGCTTGTATCGATGCCTGTCCTACTCATGCCATTGTGGATGATTATCTCCTTGATTCCAACCGATGTATATCATACCTCTCAATCGAGCACAGGGGCGATTTGCCTGAGCAGTACAGCGATGATCTCCATGGCTGGATTTACGGTTGTGACATTTGTCAGCAGGTGTGTCCGTGGAATGAAAAGTTTTCGGTGCAAAGTAAAGAAGCTACATTTGCGCCCCGAAAAGAAATTGTGGAACGGACGGAAGAATCTTGGCGTTATCTGTCGAAGGAAGATTTCAAAAACATTTTCAAAGGCAGCGCTGTAAAAAGAGCTAAGTTCGAAGGCTTCACCCGCAACATAGAAGCTAATTCATGAGTGGCTGGAAGAAACTGCTAGACTGTCCAAACCTGTTACCACAGTCAGGCCAAGTGGTGATGATGGACGAAAAACCAGTAGCCCTTTTTAATATAGATGGAGAATTTATAGCTATGGATAATAAATGTCCTCATCGCGGCGGTTCCCTGGGCGATGGAGAAATTGAGGGAGACATCGTCACCTGCCCCTGGCACGGCTGGCAATTCAACTGCAGAACCGGCAAGGCAGTGGAGAATGACGCCATTATTGTCCGAACTTATGAAATAGAAAATCTGTCAGAAGGCATATTTATAAAGGTTAATTGATTTGGGAATGTTCACAGAACGTCTAAAAGGTTTTACTGGAACAGCGCCCATTTTTCCGCTTCCCAATGTCGTCTTTTATCCGAAGACTTTTTTCCCTTTGTACATTTTTGAGCCACGTTACAGACAAATGGTGACTGATGCAGAGAACGGCGAAAAAATGATTTGTATGGCACTTATAAAATCCGGATATGATAAAGATTATGAGGGGACCCCCCCCATCCACACTATTGGAACACTTGGTTACATGGAGTTCAAGAACGACCGTTCCGACGGCACATCAAACATTCTTCTTGTAGGCCTCACCAAAGTGAATATCAATGAGGTGGATTCAGATAATGACTATCGTATTGGTGAGCTTGAGCCTATTGCGGAATCAAAAGGTGAAGAGGACACAGAACTATTGAAAGAAAAAGTTTTTCGCGGGTTTGAACGGATGTCGGCCAGGAGCGGCTTTCCTCAGATTCCCAAAGAGTTTAAGGACGCCATCGATTTCGAAATGGCTGTCAATTTCCTAGCATCCCATCTTCCCATTGAAGGTGAAGAGAAACAGAAGATGCTTGAACTGGATGATGCATCACTTAGGGCGAAAATCCTTGTACAGTTTATGGAGAGTGGAATCGGAATGGAAGAAATGGGCGGGTTTGGCTCTATCGCCCCTGGCGATCCGAGACTAAACTGAACATTCTAGCCTAAGACCTCTTATCCAGCTAAGCCCAAATCTTCAGCTTTTTCCTTTAATGCATCGATAATGAACTGGATATGCTCCTCCAGTGGTACACCCAATTCTTCAGGCCCCTCGTACACCTCTGCACGGTTGACGGAAGCGGCAAAACTTTTCTGTTTTAGCTTTTTCTTTACTGATTTCACTTTTACATCGTGGACCGATTTTGAAGGACGCACATAAGTGACGGCAAAGATGAATCCGCTGATCTCATCAGCAGCGTAGAGTGCTTTTGCCATGAGGCTTTCTCTAGGGACTTTAGTATAGTTGGCATGCCCCATGATGGCATTCGTCAGTTCTTCAGGGTAACCTTTCTCCTTTAGGATCTTATTGCCTACATAGGGGTGCTCCTCCATGGTAGGATATTTTTCATAATCGAAGTCGTGCAACAATCCTGTCATCCCCCAAAGTTCCTTGTCCTCGCCGTATTTTTTAGCCATTTTTCGCATCACCTGTTCAACGGCCAGCCCATGTCGTTTCAGAGAATCTGATTCGGTATATTCGCAAAGCAAGTGCCAGGCATCTTCCCGTGTTGGCATTGACATATCTCCTCTGTTCAGTTTTTCAGGATAGAAAGTTTACGGAGGGCGTTGCGCCAGGCGGAAATCTTTTTGTCCCTCAATTCGGGGGCCATTCCTGGCCGGAACTGTTCAAGTCTTTCCGGTCCGGAATCCAGCGGTGTACCAAAAGCGCTGTTTGCCACAAGACGGGCCACACCGAGAGCGGTCATGTCTTTAGCTGCTGTGGTTGAAACGTTGGTTCCAGTTATATCAGCGATAAATTGCAGCAACGGTGCCCGAGAGGAGCCGCCTGAAGCGACCATATCCACCAATTCGATCTTTGCCTCTTTTTCGATGACGTTACAGATATCATAAACAAGGAAACCGATGGATTCCATGGCCGCCCGGACAACTTTGTTTGGTTCGGATTTCTGATCTAGCCCGAAAAACTGTGTCTCAAATTCACCGGTCCAGTACGGTGCTGAGATGCCGTTTAGACCTGGTACCATAATACCATCCTGTTCACCACTGCATCGGCTCTCCCAGTTCATATCATCATGGGTAATTCCAAGATACCCTTCCAACCATTTGAAAAGAGAAGCCACACTGTTGATGGTTCCTTCCAGCAGAAAATGGATCGAATCCTTAGAAGAAAAGAGGACGTTACTAAGGAGAGAGGGAACCACCACAGGTTCTTTGCCGCAGTTTACAAGCACCGATCCGGATGTCCCAAAATTCATGGCCACATCGCCTTTTTCCCTACGACCTTGACCAATAAGAGAAGCCTGTTGATCTCCCATAACACACAGGAGAGGCACCTCACTTTTACCAATTGAAACGGTGCCGAAATTATGACAGGTAGGAACGATGGAGGGGAGGCAATTTTCTTTTATTTCAAAAAGTTTCAGTAGATGGTCATCCCAATCCAGTGCGGATATATTCATCATTAGAGATCTGCCCGCGATGGATTGATCCATTGTATTACTCCCTGTCAGGCGGTGAGTAACGAAACTGCTCAACGAACCAAAAAAAAACTCACCATTTTCAATGCCCCTTTTTATGGCATTGTCTTCTCTCAAAGAGTGTAAATACTTCGGTCCTCCAAAATGACCAGTGAGTGGGATGCCAGTTCGCCGTTGAATGTCAGCTGATTCGCTGGACAGGTTTTTCACCAGCCCCGTGGCCCTGGAATCTTGCCAGCTCATAGCCGGTGCCTGAGGTTTTCCGTCATCTTTTCCCCAGAACAGAAAAGTTGATCGCTGGAAAGCCATCCCAACAGCAGCAACTGTCAAAGATCGGGTATTGGCCTCAACTGCCATCTGTTCCATGACTGTGTGGCACGCGTTGAATATTTCATCGGCGTCGCACTCAACCCACCCTCGGCGGGGTCTATTGACGGTGTGCCGAATTTTGTCTGTGTGAAGCTCTTTCAGCGATTCATTAAAAAGGAACCCCTTGGTGGAGGACGTTCCCTGGTCCACCACTATAATAGAAGGGCGGCTCATGAGGTCAAATTTTGGATAATGTTATTGTGTAGAGGGAAAAAATTGAAAAACAAGACAGGAGATCAGTCCGCCTCAACAAGGGTACAGAAATCACCTACGGAAATCTCCCCTGGTTCCAAGACTCGAGCGTACCATCCTCTTCTGCCCATTATCGTTTTCACAAAATCAGGTCCGCGTTCTTTTCCAACGTAAGGGAGACTATGTAACTTGTAACAAGGTTCACATTCGTAAGATATTTGAATCAATGCTTCTCCGATCTGGAACTTCATTTCAGGTTGGAAGGTATCCAGGGGTATTCCTTCGGTAACAATGTTTTCACCGACATCGCCTACTTCAACCGGCCAGCCTTCGTCATTGAGTTCATTGATTGTTTCTTTAGACATGAGGAGGAGAGCCATGTCGGGGTCGCCATTTTTCTCATTTGTTCGAAAGTCGTTGTAATCACCTTCGATGCCTCCCTTTGCAATCTGTGCTTGTTCCACTTTCGGCTTCATGATACCGAATTCACCCGGTGTCTTTGTCTTACAGTGAATATGAACGATTTTTCCTGTCATGTGATTGCTCGGGTAATAGAATAGAAAGATTTCTTAAGCATTAATAATTACGAGATTGTAATCCCGTAAGTTTCCTCAAACTCTTCCGTAGGGATCATCCTGATGGCATCCCAGGTGAGTTTGGTACAAACCCGAGCGCAAATCTGGCATCCGATGCATTCATCGAATCGTATCTGCACTGGCGGGATGGGTATGCTATATTTTTCGTAGGAAACAGTCTCTATGCAGTCAACAGGGCAAAAAGGGACACAGACTTGGCAACCTGTACAGCTGTCCTCATCCACAACAGCCATGAGTTTTGGCTTCTTTTTCTTGCGCCCCGGATCCTTCGCAAGTTCTGGTACAGGTTTGTAGTGATCGTATGCTTTTGCCATTCTAAAAGAAAAATGCTTTCGAAGTTTGTGTTATAAATTATGTTAGTCCTTCTGCACATTCAAAGAGAAACTAGGGCTTTAATAAACTGTTACAATAAAACAGGAAACATTGGTTCAAAAAAGTTTTCACATGTCATTTGACTCAAGCTAAATTTTTACAAGAATTATTATGGATTTAGGTAGTTAGAATTTTAGGAGGCAAAGATGACCTACATTATTGCTGAGCCATGTGTCGGTGTCTGTGATGCAGCTTGTATTGAGGTATGCCCAGTGGATTGTATTCATGGACCTGAAGACCCCAAAGGTATTGGTGCTGAAGCGAAAGCTGATGGTTTCGACCCTGATGGAAAGCAACTTTATATTGACCCCGAGGAGTGTATCGATTGTGGCGCATGCGAACCTGAATGTCCCGTTGAGGCAATTTTTGAAGAAAGTGAAGTTCCTGAAGAATGGTCGAAATACACTGCTCTGAACTATCAATTCTTTGGGCAAGAACCCTAAACGGGAGCCAGTTCGGTCTTTCATCGGTTGCTCATTTTTGGGCAACCGTTTTTTTGTCTTGTAAACGTGCTAGTGGAATATAACTAATGACCAAAGATGAAGTAATAGAACGGCTTAAAAAAATAAAATACCCCGGATTCAGCCGGGACATTGTCTCTTTTGGAATCGTGAAAAATGTTGAGGTGGAAAGCGACTCCGTTAAAGTTGATGTTGAAATGTCCTCCGCCAGCGAAGAAACTCAGACAGAGATTTATGGCAGGATTAAGACGGCACTCGAAGAAAACTTTTCAGATGTCGATATCAAAGTGGCTCAGACAGCTTCTGGACCAACAGCTGAACAGCAAACTAAATTAATACCTGATGTTAAGCACATTATTGCCGTGGCAAGCGGCAAAGGGGGAGTCGGCAAATCAACTGTTGCGGTAAACATCGCCGCAGAACTCATGAATCGCGGCTATTCTGTCGGTTTGCTCGATCTTGACATTTATGGCCCCAGCTTACCTATTCTTCTCGGGATCAATGACACGCCTTCCATGACACCTGAAAAGAAACTGATCCCGCTGGTAAAGTTTGGGATGAAGGTTATGTCCTTTGGTTTCCTAAGCGGCAACGACACACCTGTCATATGGCGCGGTCCCATGGTGTCAAGAATGACGGAACAGTTTTTTGGTGATGTCCTGTGGGAGAGCCTCGATTATCTGATTCTCGATCTCCCGCCGGGAACAGGTGACATCCAACTGACCCTTGTACAAAAACTCAAAATTACCGGTGCTGTAATTGTCACCACCCCGCAAGACATGGCTCTTTCTGACGTCCGAAAAGGGGCCGATATGTTTGGGAAAGTTCATACGCCTGTTCTGGGTGTGGTAGAAAATATGGCCGGCTATATCGTATCCGGATTTTTACGGGACAAAGACGGTAATCCCATGACCGAAGGTTCGGTTTCTTTTGCCGAAATGGACGGCTTCCGAGATGTGGATGTTGGGAAAGATGGCAAGTTTGAATTTGAGATCGATCTGTTCAAGCGCGGTGGCGGTAAGTCTGAAAGTGAAAGGTTAAATGTTCCTCTCTTGGGCGAGATTCCTATTTCTCAGGAGCTTATGGAAGCGTGTGATGAAGGAACGCCCATCGTTATTAAGGACAGACAATCACGTATCAGTCACGCTTTTTCGTTTATTGTGGACAAGATTGAGGACGCCGTAGCCTGAGCGTTTCTCAAGCCTCGTTCCTCTCACTTTAATGTTAACACTTCATCTTACGTTTACTCTGTGTCTATTGGGAGCTCTGTTTCCGCTCTTTCTGTGGATCGTGGATAGAGAGCAACGAGAAGTCAACATTCATAGATTTGTTCTAGGTCTGGCACTTTCAGCAGCGGCCGGGGGTATTCTGCTCACACTCTCGTTAGAGTTGGAGCGGACTCTCATGGCGGTTGGGTTTGCCTGGCTAATCTCTCTTTTTGCCGTCACGCTCTTTTTCTGGAGGCGGCGCAGGGCTGAAAGCTGGGTGGTGACTATTCCGTCACTGCTTGGTTCTGTGTTTATAGCTCGGATTACAGGGCATTTAATCACCGGAGATCTGATCTCCATTCTGGTATTGATCTTGGATGGTTTGATCCTTTCCGGTTCATTGTTTGCCATGATCCTTGGACACTGGTATCTGAATGTGGTAAATCTTCCAATCTCTCTGCTTCGGTCTGCCACAAGGTCTATTTTGGTTTTCTTGTCCTTGAGAGCGGTGTGGAATGTCTTCGCCCTCTTTTCACAGTCCGTGAGTATCAGTAGATTTGAAATGCCACTCACGGAGTTTCTCTGGACGTTAGAGGGGATTTTCCTCTGGTGTGCAATTTTCTTCGGTACTCTCCTGCCGCTGGCCCTTTCATTCCTTACCCTCCGGACGGTTGCCATCCATTCCACTCAGTCTGCTACAGGATTGCTTTACGTTCTGGTTGTATCTGTAATTATGGGTGATCTTTTCTACAGATTCTATTCAATTCAGTATGCACTATTTCTCTAATGGTGTCAGTTTCCAAAGAGTGCGGAAAATGCGGGAAATACTATAGTGGAAATGCCAATGGGAAAGAGATCATTTGCCCGGGTTGCGGAAATGAGACTATTCAAGTTTCAGCTGAAAAATGGCCTTTCGATGTTTGCCCTCACTGTGATTGCAACCAATTTTACCGCCGGAAAGATTTCAATCAGCTTCTGGGATGCCTGATTATCATTGTGGGCGCACTCTTTGTGCCGTTCACATATGGACTCAGCCTCGTTGTTGTTCTGCTAGCGGACTTGATTCTCTACCGTCGGGTTGCAGAATTGATGGTCTGCTACAAGTGCGGCACCGAGTTCCGCGGTTTTGGCACAATACCGGAAGGAGTGGAACTGTTCGATCATCACTTCGGCGAACTTTATGAAAATTGAGGTCAGCTTGAAAATCGGATTTTCGCGGAGTAACTTTCCAAGCTAATGACAGAAATGAATACAGAGGAAGAACTGAAAAGCCAGGTAGAATCAGCAGACAACCTTCCTCGCCACATTGCAATAATAATGGACGGCAACGGCCGTTGGGCCCGGAACCGTAAATTCCCGAGGATCGCCGGGCACAAGGAGGGGATCAATTCTGTAAGGGAGATTACCCGAGCATGCGGTGAGATGGGAATCGGTTATCTCACGCTCTATACCTTTTCTCAGGAAAACTGGCTCCGCCCCAGGATGGAAGTTTCCGCTCTCATGAACCTTTTAGTTGAGACGATCCGACGTGAGATTGATGAATTAATGGATAACAATGTTCGCCTCCATGTCATTGGCAGACTGGAGGAACTTCCGGAAAAGCCGCGAGTTGAGATGGAAGAAGGAATCAGACGGACCGCCGAAAACAGTGGTTTAAACTTGGTGCTAGCACTGAACTACGGCGGCAGGACTGAAATCCTTGATGCTGTTAACAGATTTTTCCAGGAACATCAAAACGGATTGGATTCTTTTGAATTGACGGAACAGGTTTTCGAAAAATACCTTTACACCGAGGGGATCCCAGACCCTGATATGGTAATCAGGACCAGTGGTGAATTGAGGATTAGTAATTTTCTTTTGTGGCAAATGGCCTATTCTGAGATAATTATCACGCCCACGCTTTGGCCTGCTTTCCGCAGGAAAGAGTTGTATGAAGCGATCTTAGATTTCCAATCCAGAGAACGCCGTTTCGGGAAAGTATCTGAACAACTGTCCGGAGCAAAAGAATGAAATTCAGACTTATCACTCTGGTGGTCATTCTTTCACTGGCTTCTATTCTCTCAAGTCAGGGTCTGACGCCCATGAAGATTGCCGGTGTGGAAGTTGAGGGTAACAACATCACAACAGCCACCGTGGTCAAATACACTTCGGGAATTGTGGAAGGGAAAGAGTTCGTCCCGGGCGATTTCGGAAAATCTGTTAAAAAACTGTGGGCCACCGGTTTCTTTTCAGATATCCAGATACGTCTGGATAAAGAGGCACAGGAAGGACTGTATATTACAATCATTGTTGAAGAGGCACCAATTTTAGGTGAGGTTAGTTTCAAAGGGGATAAGAAAAAGCGGAGAGAAATCGAAGAAGAACTTGATCTGAAAAAGGGCCAGAGAATTCGACCGCATTTGCTCAAGGAATCTGAGGAGTTGATTAGGAAACTACTGGCTGAGGACGGATACCTTCATCCTGAAATTGATGCATCCCTTTCCGAAGGCGCCATAGATAACGTGAGGGATCTCACTTTCAATATTAAGATAAAAAATAAGGTGAAGATCGGGGACATACGGTTTCACAACAATGAGGCATTTAAAGACAGGAAACTTCGCAAGGAGTTGAAAGATACCAAGATTCAGAAGTGGTATATGTTTTGGCGGTCGAACTTTGACAAGGACAAGTTTAGGGAAGACAAGGGCCTCCTGGCCAAATTTTATCAGACAAACGGATATAAGGATTTTCGGATTCTGGCTGATTCAATATCCTACTCAGAAAATGGGAAGAAAATGAACATCGATTTCTGGATTCACGAGGGGAATAAATACTATTTCAGAAATTTCACATGGGAAGGTAATGACCTTTATGAAACTGAAGCGTTGGATTATGCTCTGGATATAAAGAAAGGAGACATGTACAATGTGGAGGAATTTGAAAAGGGTGTGAACGAGAGGGTTCACTCTCTCTATATGGACCGAGGATACATTTATAGCGCTATTAACCCTATCTTTACACCTGTGGAAGAGGATTCCCTTGATGTCCATTTTTCAATCACGGAAAACCACCAGGTTTCTGTGAGAAGACTTCAAATTACCGGAAACGACCGGACAAGAGAAAACGTGATCCGGCGGGAAATGAAGGTGATTCCGGGTGAAGTCTTCAACAGAGAATTATTAATGCGAAGCGCCAGAGAAGTCTTTATCCTCAATTATTTTGCCGATGTTAGACCTGATGTGGTACCGGTGGATGAAGATGAAATCGACATTCTAGTTAGTGTGGAAGAAAAGTCTTCTGATCAGGCCAACGCAAATATTGGTTATTCGGCGGAGTTCGGCCTTATGGGTGGTACCGGCATCCAGATCAATAATTTCCGTGGCAAAGGGCAGCAACTCGCCGTGAATTTGAGTCAGGGTGTCCAGGGAAGCATGCAACGATCTCTTGGATATGGTTTAGGTGGCTATCAAGCTTCCCAATACAAAAGCCTCTCTTTCAGTTTCACCGATCCAATGGTGAATGACCGTCCAATCTTGCTTGGCTTTTCTGTTTTCTATTATCTTAGAGGACAGAACCGGTACTATTTCAGTATACCGTTTGATCGTGAGATGCTGGGTGCCAGTTTCAGGACAGGTACAAGACTAAAGTGGCCGGACAATTACTTCCGCGCGTTTTGGACAATCAGTGCTTCTCAGAAGACCTATAAAGGTAATGAGGAAGACTTAATCGAGTACGGTCTGCTTGGAGTCAGCAACAGTGTTGGATTGAGTATCTCCCAGACTTTAACGAGGGACAGCCGAAACCATCCTGAGTTTCCTTCAAGAGGTTCAAGCTTTGCATGGACGTCTACACTGTCGGGAGGACCGTTGAGTTCAAAACTGCTTCCTATCCACGAAAATTTTCACAAGCACACTTTGAAGTTTGACTGGTTTACCAACCCGTTCTGGAAGGCGGCCATCGTCAGCTCTTGGCAGATTGGTGCCATTAAGGCACTCAACTCGCGGCACACAGAGACAACAATTATTCCCATCGATGAGAAGTTTATTATGGGCGGCAGCGGTATTCCTTACGGTACTTTACTCCGTGGATATCAGGACAATACGGTAGGGCCTTACAAGCGATATCCTATTGGCGGCCGTGTTATGATGAAATATCTTACCGAACTGAGATTTCCTTTTTCGGACAATCCTACAGTCTATGGTCTCATATTTGCTGAGATGGGTAACAACTGGCTCAATTTTGGCGAGACCGATCCGTTTGATCTGAAACGTTCCGCCGGTTTCGGCATTCGGATGTTCATGCCAATGCTTGGTATGCTCGGTTTCGATATGGGGTACGGTTTCGATGACATCCCCATGACTGAAAAGAGTCCAGAAGGGTGGCGTTTTCACGTCCTCTTTGGGATGCCATTTTAGAACTAAGATTGCTTAAATTCGCCAAATTGCCTACAGGCGGTTTGGTTTATTAAAGAATCTTTACAGAATATGGAGGTCAATGTGAAATCCTTAAAAAGATTATTTGCCGGTGGAATTCTGTTCCTTTTTCCTGCTGTCATGTTTGCACAGCTGCAGGTGGGCTTTGTCCAGTCTGAGCGTATTCGTGGTGAGTATGACGAGTTCAAAGAGGCTGAAAGTCAGCTACAGCTGGAATACAGGAAAGTGCAGTTTGAGTTTCAGACCATGACAGCAAGGCTTGACAGTCTGAAGACATCTTATGAGACGCAAAGGCTCATGAGTTCACCTGACCGGCGGAGAGAGAAGGAGAATGAAATTTTGTTGCTGGAGCAACAGGTCAAAGATTTCCAGACACAAAAAGTTGGTCCGGAGGGTGAGCTCTACAGGCGGCAACTACAGCTGGAGACTGAGATCATTCAGAAGGTTCAGAGAGCAGTTAACAAGGTGGCAATTGACAAAGGATTTGACTACATCCTTGATTCGGTCAGCCTTCTTTATGGAAAGCCGACACACAATCTCACTGATGACGTTCTCTACGAACTCCGCAAGATTAGTGATGAAGAATCAAATAACAATCCTTGACCAAGCTCAAAGAATTATCTTTGCTGGTCGATGGGGAGCTGGTGGGGGACCCTGACCTTGAAATTACCGGTGTTTCCGAAGTAAAGAATGGGGTTTCTGGTACTATCACTTTTCTTAACCTTTCAAAATACAGGCAATATCTGAAGACAACTGAAGCATCAGCCGTCCTCACGGGAAAAGATGATAAATTGGACAATATGAACGGGATACTTTCTGACAATCCTACCGTTGCTTTTTCTAAGATTTTGGATCATTTTGCTCCCAAAGGGGACAATACTTCCGGTATTCACGAGACGGCAATGATTGACGATTTGGCTATCATAGGAAAGAATGTGGGTATCGGGCCGTTTACTGTCATTGAACAGAATGTTCAGATAGGCGATGATGTTCTGATAGGTTCCCAGTGCACGGTTGGGACCGGTTCGTCCATAGCCGGAGGCAGTGAGCTGAAATCTTTGGTCGCTATCTATGAGAGGTGTAAGATTGGGGCAGACGTCCTGATTCATAGTGGAACGGTTATCGGATGTGACGGTTATGGATTTGCCACAGAAGGTGGTGTTCATTTGAAGATTCCACAAATCGGAGGCGTTGAAATCGGGGATAATGTAGAAATTGGTGGAAACTGTACCATCGATAGGGGCACCATAGGCAATACTATAATCGGTGAAGGCTCTAAGCTAGACAACCTTGTGCATATTGCTCACAATGTAAAAATTGGTAAAGGGTGTCTGCTCACAGCACAGACTGCTGTAGCGGGTAGTTCGATAATAGGTGACTATGTAGCTTTTGGGGGTAAAGCTAGCGTCGCCGGCCATTTGGAGGTTGGTAGTCATGCCCAGCTTGCGGCCAAAAGTGGGGTTACCAAATCACTTCCTGGTAATGAAACTTATGCCGGTATGCCAGCCCGAAAAATATCTGAAAAAAATAGGCAGGATGCACTGTTAAGCAGATTACCGGAAATGGCAGAACAGGTAAAGGATTTGGGAAAACGATTAGCCCAGCTTGAGAAAAATGGTTAAACAAAGGACCATAAAAAAATCTGTCTCCTGTTCCGGTATCGGTCTTCACACCGGGGTTGACAGTACCATCACTTTTAAACCCAGTCCCGAAAATACAGGCATCCGTTTCGTAAGAACGGATGTGGAGGGGTGTCCTGAAATAAAGGCCGTCATCGATAATGTAGTTGATATTTCTCGCGGTACCACACTGGCTCAGAACGGCACTCGTATCCATACTGTAGAGCACGTATTGGCGACACTGGTGGGACTTGAGATCGACAATGTGCTTATAGAACTGACCAACAAGGAGCCGCCGGTCATGGATGGCAGTTCAAAGGATTTTGTTGAGGTTCTCCAAAAAGCAGGGATCATTGAACAGAAGCACGATAGAGAATATCTTGAGATCGATAAGGCGATTTCCTACAATGACCCAGTGAAGAAGACAGACATTTCTGTCCTTCCTTCAGATCGTTATCGTTTAACATGTATCATCGATTATAAATACCCTTGGATTGGGACTCAGTATCTCACCATACATTCCATTGCTGACTTCCCCAAGGAGATTGCGCCGGCGAGAACATTCAGCTTCTTAAGTGAGGTTGAGGACTTGAGAGAAGCCGGACTGGTTCAGGGTGGCCGGCTGGACAACGCTATTGTCATTCTTGACAAAGAGATAGACAATACTGAAATTGATCGATTACGGACACTTTTTAACATAGAAGAAGACATTCAAATCGGTACCAACGGTATTCTTCACGGTGTTAAGCTGAGATTCGAGAATGAACCTGTTCGTCACAAGGCGTTGGATGTGATTGGTGATCTTGCTCTCCTCGGAATGCCCATAAAAGGTCATGTCATTGCGGCACGGCCGGGGCACGCTGCGAATGTGGAGATGGTCAAAACTATCAAAAAGGCATATGAAAAGACAATACTTCAGAAGAAATATAACGCTCAGATATCAGCGGATTATCTTTTTGATATCAATGCTATTAAGAAGATACTTCCGCACCGCTATCCTTTTCTGCTAATCGACAGGATTCTTGAAATGAAGCCGGGGGAATCACTGACCGCCATAAAAAATGTTTCTGTAAGCGAGCCGTTTTTTCAGGGACATTTCCCAAATCAGCCGGTCATGCCGGGAGTTCTGATCATTGAAGCAATGGCACAAGCGGGCAGTTTCCTTTTGCTGCACACAACAGATGAGCCGGAGAAAAAGCTGATGTATTTCAGCGGCATTGATAAATCTCGTTTTCGCCGTCAGGTTTATCCTGGGGATCAGATCTTCTTCAAAGTTGATCTTCTGAAGCTGAAAATGGGAACCTGCAAACTCCAGGGCACCGCCTATGTTGATGATCAGGTAGTTGCGGAAGCTACCTTCATAACAACTATAGGCGACCGTAAGGAGTAACCGTCCCTTCAAAGATTCATTCCACCGCGGTCGTCGATTCCACCGCGACCATTGGCAATGGTGTGGAAATAGGCGCCTATACTGTCATCGAAGCTGATGTTAAAGTAGGTGAAAACTGTTGGATCGGAAACCATGTGAATCTCCGATCAGGTGCTCGTGTTGGCAAAAGATGCAAAATCTATCATTCAGCTGTGATTGGAGAGATACCGCAGGATTTGAAATTTGAGGGTGAGGAGAGCACCGCCATTTTGGGTGATGATGTTATCATCCGGGAGTTCGTTACAGTAAACCGGGGCACAAAAGCGTTAGGCAAAACTACAGTGGGTAACAAAAGCTATCTCATGGCTTACGTTCATGTAGCACACGATTGCACCATTGGCAAAAATGTCATCATGGCCAACGCTATCCATATGGGTGGCCACGTGGAGATCGGTGACTGGGCCATTCTGGGGGGAGGGGTACTGGTTCATCAGTTTACGAAGATTGGTGTCCATGTAATGATTGGAGGCGGTTACCGTGCCGTGCAGGATGTGCCGCCATACATCATGGCTGCAGGCGAACCGCTAAAATTTTCGGGAATTAACGCCATCGGTCTGCGACGCAGGGGCTTTTCAGGTGACACAAGGATGAAAATCAAAGAGGCTTACAGGCTTCTTTTTCGCTCGGGAATAAATAGTGATGAGGCTCTTAAGACCATGGCTGATTCCTTCCCCTCAAGCCCCGAAATCCAGGAAATCATCTCTTTTGTGCAAAAAAGCGAGCGCGGCCTTATCTAAGTCCGTAATCGCATTTCTGATGCTAGTTCTTTCCCAAGGGGTTCGAGCTCAAAAACTGGACTACACACTTGGGGAGTGGTTAGGAGATCAATTCTCCGTAAATGCAGAGCCATTCTTCCATCAGATTCTCCTTCAAAGCGGCCACCAGCTTCTCACCGGTAACGGAAAGCACGGGCGGATTGCAATGAATTTCTCGGGTAGTGTGTCAGTCGATTTTGATGATAATACCCTAATGAACAAAACTGGTTTCCTTCCTTTTTACTCCGGTCTCTACCGTGTTTCTTCCAACCTTTGGCTAGGGGGACTGGTTTCAGGCTTTATGGCGGGGGAAGACGTAATTATTCTGTCGGGCTATGCTGCCGAATTGATACCAGGCAGTGATTCTGAAGACAGCAAACCATGGTCCATTGAAGTAAGCCGCCGCAATCTGGAGGGCGCTGACGATTTCTCCTTCAAAACAGTTAGTGTGGCACTGTCCCGGAGGATAAATTTTGGAAAGGCTCTATTGCACTATGGTATAGGCTCAGCTTTTTACAATGCGAATATACATGTAGCTCCCCTTGGTGACGGGAACAAATTCAAGAAAAGAATGGAAGGTCAGGCTAATACTTTTTCGGGAGGAGTTGAATACCCTTTTGGTGGACTCATTAGCGGCCTGAAAGTGAGTTTGAGCGGGCAGAGTGCAAGTGTTGTGTTAAGCTTAGGGACAGTAATAAACTGATGGAACGTTCAGTGGGAATATTGGGTTCTACAGGCTCAATTGGTGTGAATGCACTTAAGGTAGTGGAGCATCACACCGGGTACTTCTCTGTGAAGTACCTCTCTGCACACAGCAATGCCGAAAAGCTGATGGAGCAGGCACTGAATTTTCAGCCTGAGGTTGTGACCATTGCAGATGAAAATAGTGCGAAAACAGTCATTGAAGGCTTAGCTCAGACATCCATTAAAGTCTTGACCGGTCGTGAAGGACTTCTCGAACTCGCTTCTAGAAACAATGTAGACATCTGCCTTAATGCGCTGGTGGGTAGTACCGGTATGGAGCCCACGGTGAGAGCCCTAGAAGTAGGTGTAGATGTGGCACTCAGCAACAAGGAGAGCCTTGTCATGGCTGGTGGTTTGATCCGGAGAATTATGGATAAAACGGGAGCGAACCTTTTTCCGGTGGACAGCGAACACAGCGCAATTTGGCAGTGCCTATTGGGCGAGGAAATTTCTGATGTCAAACGTCTGATTCTTACCGGCTCCGGTGGGCCGTTCAGGACAAAGCCTCTGAACCAATTCTATGACATTACTGTTGATGAGGCCCTCAATCACCCTAACTGGGAGATGGGTAAGAAGATTACTATCGACTCCGCAACCATGATGAACAAAGGTCTGGAGGTGATTGAAGCTCACTGGCTTTTCGGTTTAGAACAAGAACAGATCGATATCGTCATTCATCCTCAGTCAATTGTTCACAGCATGGTTGAATTTGTTGATGGATCTGTGAAGGCACAATTGGGCCAACCTGACATGAAGATTCCTATCCAGTTTGCGTTGACCTATCCTGATCGCCTTAAAGCTGGGTGGGTGGATTTCGATCCGTCTAACATGTCAGACCTCACCTTTGAAAAGCCTGATCAGGCAAAGTTTCCCTCCATCCGTCTCGCTTATGAAGCACTTTCGCAGAGCGGCACAGCTACTGCAGCGCTGAATGTGGCAAACGACAACAGTGTCAAACTTTTTCTGGATGGCAAGATCGGATTCACCCAGATTGCCAGAATCAACGAATCAGTACTTAATGAGCATGATTGGATTGAAAATCCTGATCTGAATGATCTTGTGGAACTTGAACGGTGGGGTAAGAGTTTTGTAGAATCAGAGTCAAAGGAAGCTGTAACTGTATGACAACAATTTTTGCAATGATTTTTGTTTTAGGAATATTGATCTTTGTCCATGAACTAGGGCACTTCCTGGCGGCACGCTCCATCGGCGTAAGAGTTGAACGTTTTTCGCTTGGTTATCCACCCAGGTTCATCTCATTTACACCTACATCTGAAGGTCTCCTATTCAAACTATTTTTCTACAAATGGACTGACGCCAGGAAACTTGAGTGGAAACCTGTCATTGAGAAGGTCCTTTCAATTCCGCGTAACAAAGTGTCCGACACAGAGTACTGTTTGGCAATGGTGCCGCTGGGCGGTTACGTAAAAGTTGCAGGCTATGTAGATGAAAGTCTTGATGTTGATCTCACCGGTGCCCCTGATGAATTGAACTCCAAGAACCGTCTGCAGCAGATATGGTTCATGTCAGCCGGCATTATTATGAATATCATCTTGCCCATTGTGTTTTTTACTGGAATAACACTGCATACGGGCATGGCGGAGATAACAGACGAACCCATTATTATGGCTATTTCTCCCGGTTTTCCTGCTGAAAAAGCGGGACTTTTGCCCGGAGATCGCATTCTCACGGTTGAAGGTAAACCGATCATCAAGTGGACTGACCTAACTGAGATTGTTCATACAAGTCCTGATCAAGAGATAACAGTCACCTGGGAGCGTAATTTGCAGACTCAGACAGTCGTATTGAAAACCCGTACAGGGCCCATTCCGGATGGGGACGGAATGAAGGAGGTGGGCCTTATGGGCGTGGCCGGAGGTTACGAGATCCGAAAGGCCGGTCTTGGAGAATCATTTGTCAATGGTATAGAGCAAACAGGTTATTGGTTTGGTATGATCGTCAGATCCCTTACAATGATCATTACCGGTGAGGCATCCATGAAGGAGATTGGCGGTCCAATTCTTATTGCTCAGCTGGCGGGACAGTCAGCTCGCGCAGGTATGATTGCACTGCTGTCGTTTACAGCCATTATCAGTATTAACCTGGCGTTTATCAATATATTGCCAATTCCCGGTCTTGATGGGGGACACATTCTGCTCGTCACTTTGGAAGCAATCACTCGACGAGAGTTCCCACTGAAGGTGAGGATGATAATTCAGCAGGCGGGGATGGCATTTCTTCTTCTGCTAATTATTTTTGTGATCTATAATGATATTACCCGGATTTTCACCAATTAAGGTGAATAACGGGTAAGCTTCATCACCAGAGAACCAAACTTCGCTTTTGAGACAATCTTCACTGGCAAGCGCCGACTGTCGTTGCTGAGCCATACTTTCATGTCGCCTTTGTTCTTGAACAGCGTGCGTCCTTTTTTGAAAGGTTCTACCACAAGGCAGTCAAACTTGCCCACCGGGACGTCGATCTGTTCCTTCCGGTGGACAATTAGACTCAGATCAGTAAACTTGTGATTGTCAAAAATGGTAAAATCAAAAAGATCGCCCATTTTAAGTGGCACTGTTCGTAGGTAATAGAAGAATGAATAGGGGTCTCTTATCTCAGATGAAATAGGCAGAGATTTTTTGTTGGTGGTGACGATACCTGAATCATAATCAAAATCAGCTTGCAGGTCCTGAGAGTATCTTGGCTCTCTGATCACCTTTTTCAGCTTGCGGGTAAAAAGCCCGTCCGAATCGATCCACGTCTCTACCGTATCCCGGATAGGAAAGATTTGATCCCAAATCGAGTTTGTTTTCATCCTGAAAGTTATGTGATAAGAAAAGGCACCACCGAATTCCTCGATATCACCAAGTTCTAGGCTAGCAGTACCGGCGGAAAAAAAGTTCAGACTGACATCATAAAGGAGTATTTCTCCTTTCTTAAAGGGATGTTCTGTCTGTGCCGCAAGGAGCGTAATGAGAGTAGAAAGAATGAAGATCCATTTATTCATCTTACTGTTTTTAAGCTCTCTGTTGTAAGGTCATAAATAGTTGAACCGGAAGAAGAGGGGAGAGTTCCGGCGTCGATAATGAGATCGATCTCAGTGGAAAATTGTTTCCTTATTGTTTTGGGATCGTTCAAAGGCGGCTTGCCTGTTCTGTTTACACTCGTTGATGTGATGGGTTTTTTCAAGGCTTTTGCCAATTCAACTGGGACGGAGTGATCAGGAATCCTAACACCCACCGTGCTTCCGGGTGCCACAATGTTATTGGCGAGACGGTCGGAAGCTCCCGGCAAAATGAGTGTTACAGCGCCTGGCAGCTGAGAGTTGATGAATTCCTCATGCGTGGCAGGTAATTGGCAATATTCCTTTAGCATATCGAGATTGGTCACGGCGATGCTCCATGGGCCGTGACGTCCCTTTATTTTCGAGACCTTTTCAACTGCTTCTGAATTCAATGCATCAGCACCCAGGCCATAGAGCGTATCGGTGGGGTAGACGACCACACCTCCGGAGGCTAATATTTCTGTAGCCTCAGTTATTGCGTCTGGAGATAATATTGATAGGAGCTTCATGGTTTCTCGCTCGGCGGCGTCTTCCACCGTCGGTGAAACCAGAAATACTGCTCTGGCCTTTGCCGAATCTCTTTTTCCAAAAGTGCTGTAAAACGTTCCATAACCGATTCCGAACCATTGCTGTCCGGCAATTTATCAAACCGGATTGTATAACTTCCGTCTTGTTCTCTCTGGCAAAAGGCGGCAATAACGGGTGCTCCTGTTTTTTGGTGGAAAATGTCTGGTCCCCGGGGTGAAGAGGCTGGATGGCCGAAAAAATCAACAAACTCGCCGCGTTTTCCGGCATTCTGGTCACAGGCCAGGATCAGTATCTTACCGGCTCGCAAAGTGGAAATCATGTTAGAAGCCGATGACCCAGGATACACAGGAGATGTTCCGGCCTTTTCCCGGTACTCCACAAAAAAGCGGTTAGCTCCTCGGTTCTTCTGACGTTGTGCCACCGTCACCATCTGATAACCGTTCACGGCCAGCCACGGCGGAATAAGCTCCCAGTTCCCGAAATGGCCCGCCATTAGGATAACACCCTTACTTTCGCTATAAGCACTATCCAAATGCTCTCTTCCTTCTACTGCCACCTTACCATGTTGGACCAACCTGGTGCCGCATAGAGCATCGATGAACATATGCCCGTAGTGCCTGTGAAGCTCTCTGAGATTGTGGTCAATAAAGATATCAGATTTGTTGGGTAATGCCAATTTAAGATGGCGTCGGGCATGGACTTTACGGATAGCAATCCTGTTGAAAGCCAAAGAACCGATTGTTGCACCAACGCGGTTACGTCCTCTGTGAACGAGGCGATTAAGCCAGCTGTGGAAAAGCTTTAGTGAATGATATGTGAATTGGTCGGTGAGAGACATAGGACGAACGGCGTCAATTTATCTGGCGGCATCTCATCGAACCAAGTGCTTTCACGACGATCTGCATCCCTTCAAATAAATGCGAAAGCGTTGGATATTGGTGAAGGTGGAGGGTAATTTCACGAAGATGAATTCCCGCTTTTTTTCCTGTATCCTTGCACTAATCTGTACATCAGCAGTTTCAGCGCAGATTGTTTATCGCGTTCCCATTCAGAGTACTATTGACCTAGGCTTGCCGCCGTTCATCGAGCGGGCCATTGAGGAAGCGGAAAAGGAGGGGGCCGCCGCCATCATTTTTGATGTGGATACATTTGGCGGGCGGGTCGACGGTGCTACACAGATCAAGGATGCTATTCTCAGTTCAAAGATCACTACTGTCGCCTTCATCAATCGGCGGGCCATCTCGGCCGGAGCCCTCATTTCTCTTTCCTGCGAAAAGATCTTCATGGCTGATGGAGGCACCATCGGCGCCGCAACCGCTGTGGATATGTCTGGGCAGAAGGGAAGTGAAAAGGTTATATCATACATGAGGGAGGAGATGGCTTCCACCGCCGAAAGCCGGGGCCGCAGCACGGAGATTGCCCGGGGAATGGTGGATGAAGAACTCAGTTTCACTCATCTTGTTATAGATGGGGACTCCGTTGAAGTGACCGATATTGAAGGCAGAAAAGAAGGGAAACTGATTTCTCTGACGACCGTTCAGGCTCTGAAGTACGGTATTGCTGACGAAAGAACGGAAACTTTTGAAGATGTTCTGGAAAAGCTCGATTTGTCTGATGCCGAGGTGGTGGACCTCACCGTCAACTGGTCAGAAAAGCTGGTCCGGTTTCTTACCGATCCAACAGTCAGTTCTCTGCTTATGACGCTGGGCTTCCTAGGGGTTCTATTCGAGATCCAGTCGCCGGGTTGGGGAATCCCCGGTACGGTGGGGCTCGTATGCCTGAGCCTTTTCTTCGGCTCAACCTTCCTGACCGAACTGGCGAACATGACTGAATTGCTGATCATCGGTGTGGGAGTGGCTTTGATCTTGGTAGAAGTTCTGGTGATACCGGGGTTTGGATTGGTGGGTGTTTTGGGGGGAATAACCATTATGGGCGGTCTGTTTATGATGTTGTTGCCCGATCATCCTCTTAAGACCGACATATCATCAGCTTCTTGGGGATTCACCATATCGCTTTTTGGCGGTTTTATCGCTGTTTACTTATTGGCAAGAGCTCTGATCAGGACAGAGTTCTGGAAAAAGATTACTCTCCCGTTGACCGCAAAAAGTTCAGAAGGTTACAGCACCTCCATCGGTTTGGAGGGTTTAATTGGTCAGATGGGTAATGCCGCGTCTGATCTGCGACCCTCTGGCTGGGCAGTGGTAGGGGCAGAGAAGATCTTTGTTGTGACAGAGGGAGAATTTGTTGAAAATGGGGATGACGTGAAGATTTTGTCAGTGGACGGTAATCGCATCGTTGTCAGAAAAGTTAATAATAAGGACTAGGAGGTAACATGTTCGGACCATTCATTCTTCTGGGAGTAATTCTCTTTGCGCTTCTAATTATCTTTTATTTTGTACCTCTCGGGCTGTGGATACAGGCTATTGTATCTGTGGGTTTGGGAGAGATTACCATCGTTGATCTCATCAGGATGAGATTGCGAAAAATCCCGCCACGTTTAATTGTAGATTCTATAATAAATCTTAACAAAGCTGGTCTTGAATCCATTTCTACAGGGATGATGGAGACACATTTTCTTGCTGGCGGGAATGTGACCAACGTTACCATTTCTCTCATCGCCGCTGATAAAGCTCTCATCCCACTCGACTTTTCCACCTGTACCGCTATTGATCTCGCCGGGCGCGATGTGAAGGAGGCTGTAGAAACATCTGTTTATCCGAAAGTTATTGATGCACCTGTAGAGGGGACACTGGCAGCGGTGGCCAAGGATGGTATTGAGGTGAAGGCTAGGGCCCGTGTAACGGTCCGGACAAACATCCCCGGTCTGGTGGGTGGTGCTACTGACGAAACAATCATTGCTCGAGTAGGGGAAGGTATTGTGAGTGCCATCGGTTCATCGGAATCCTACAAGACTGTTCTGGAAAATCCCGATTCCATCTCCAAATTTGTTCTTGATAAGGGACTTGATGCCGGTACTGCTTTCGAGATTCTCAGCATTGATATTGCCGATGTGGATGTGGGCAAGAATGTGGGGGCTCATCTTCAGGCCGATCAAGCGGAGGCTGACTTGAGAGTTGCCCAAGCCCGTGCTGAAACGCGCCGTGCCATGGCTGTTGCAGAGGAACAAGAGATGACCGCCAGGGTGGCTGAAATGCGTGCCAAAGTGGTGGAGGCTGAAGCTCAAGTGCCGAAAGCCATGGCTCAAGCATTTCGGGAAGGAAATCTCGGTATCATGGATTACTACTCTATGA
>DTTI01000054.1 GCA_012964825.1 Candidatus Neomarinimicrobiota bacterium | reverse complement strand
TCTTTCACACTCACGGTGACACCAGTCAATGATCTGCCTTCAGAGTTTAATCTTTACTCTCCGGCCAACGAAGCGCTCGTGATCATCAATGATAACACCTATTCTGATTCCCTCATTTTTTTTTGGAGCGAGTCGCAGGACGCTGACGGCGATACACTCTTTTATTCGTGGGTGGGAACGGGCGGACTGGAACAACTTGACATTGTAGACATGATTGGAAACGAATTCACCATTGCCTACGCTACTATCTATGACATGATCGACCAGAGCCATCTTGACCACTGGTCGGAAGCTTCAGAGATTACTGGCACCTGGACAGTTGTGGCGAAGGATAAAGAGTCCAACGTTCAGGCGGTTAACGGACCGTTTAATCTGACTATCCGTGAGAATGTACTGGCTCTTGATGGGCGGGAACTGCTGCCCGATATTTTTGCCCTTCATGAGAATTATCCCAATCCGTTCAATCCTGTCACCAATATTACTTATGATCTGCCCGAAAGGAGTAAGGTGAGACTCACCGTATTCGACATCACCGGAAGGCGGATCAGGCAGATAGTTAACGGTTATCAGGAGGCGGGTTTCCAATCCGCTGTGTGGGAAGGGACCGATGATACGGGACGGCCAGTAAGCGGTGGGCTTTATTTCTATCAGCTCCAGGCGGGGGAATTTGTAAAAACTAGAAAAATGCTGCTCATCAAATGATCCAGATGTTTAATAATGCAAAGGCTCTCATACTAGAACTCACAGGTTGATTGTGATGAAATATCTCAGAATCTCGCTTTTGGTATTTTTTCTGATCGGCACTGTTCATGCTGAAAAGAAGCGTGCCTTTCTTGAGATGGTTTCAACAGAAACCTGTCCTTACTGTGTCGCTGTCACTGGTTTCTTGCACGATTGGAATAATCCAGGGAGTCCATCTTATTTGGGTCATGATATGGCCCGTAACTGGATCATCATTCATTTTCACAGGGAAGATCATTTGAACGGTCTCATGGAAAACTCCAACAGTCAGAGTGATCCTGTTGATTACAGGTTTACAAGCGGAAATGGTTTTCCTTATTCAGAATCGCTGGGGTGGTATCCGTGGTTTGTTTTTGGAGGCGAAATGCAGGTTCTTTCTGTATGGGAAGATCTTCCCAGCTATGCCGCAAATATGATGGATGAAGAAACTCCCCTCTCTCTATCTCTTGAAGGGACCCTGTTCAGTGAATATGATGCTCTGGTTAAGTTGACCATTACCTCTGAAGAAGATCTTTCCTCAAAAGATTTACGACTTTTCGTTGCTGCCACCATGGATTCCGTTGTACATGTAAACGAGAGTGATGCAAATCAGGATTACCATCACGATGTATTCTTAAGCTGGGTTGGTAATGCAGGGCAGGGAGCAGATTGCGGTGACGGGTGTGAGGATGGTCAGTCTATTTCCCTTGGGAAGGATGAAACAGTCGTAAAAACCTATTCTTGGACCCTTGATGAAAATCCTCCTGTTAATCCTGACCCTTATGTAAACCCAATTTCCTGGGATAAGAAGAACATCAAGATAGTTGCTTTTGTTCAAGATTTCGGAACATCTGAAATATTGCAGGCGGCAACCATTGCCAGGACAGGGGGGATTCAAACAGGTATAAATGATGAATTAGTATTGCCTGACGGTTTTGCCTTGAAACAAAACTATCCCAATCCCTTCAATCCCACTACAACCATTTCCTATGACTTGCCGGAACAGGCTCAGGTCACCCTTGGTATCTATGATATATTGGGTAAACAGATAACGACTCTGGTCAACCAGTCACAGGATGCTGGTAAAAGAATAGCTGTCTGGGATGGCACTGATGATTTGGGGAGACAAGTGAGTGCTGGTGTCTATCTTTACCAGATACAGGCTGGTGATTTCAGTCAAACTCGGAAGATGCTGCTCTTGAAATGATTTTGTTTTCTCAAACACTTGCGTAAACTTGGCCGATGACTGGAATA
>DTTI01000053.1 GCA_012964825.1 Candidatus Neomarinimicrobiota bacterium | reverse complement strand
ACGGGAAGGATAACAAGGGTCAGCTGGTGAGTAGCGGCGTTTACCTGGTACGATTCCGTTCACATGAATGGACCGCCTCACATAAGATGCTGATGCTAAAATAGGTTTCCGTTCTATCCATATTTCCGCGGTGGGATATGAAAAAAATCAATAGAGATGACCTTTAGCGCCGGAAAGTCCTTCCTTGTTATTTTAGTCCTGGCCACAGGTTTGATGTCCCAGGAATCGGATACTCTGGATACTGTGGTACAGGAGGTCTCACAGGCTGATACATCGGATACTGTGATACCGGAAGTTTCACAAGGTGATACCCTGGATACTGTGGTTCCGGAGGTCTTACAGCCTGATACATTGGTTCCATCCGCACCGGTTGTTCAGAATGTTACCTCTCTAGTGGTCACCTTTACACCCGCCCATGGCGCCACTGACGTTCCCATAAAAAGCAACCTCACTATCACCTTCAGTGAACCGGTAAGAAACCTGGATGATTCTGTCCTGGGCAACAAAAATGTTGCAACTCTTATAACTCTAAAAAAGGGTGACAGAGATGGAGAGGACATACCATTTACCGCCAAGATCAATAAGACCAAAGATGTCATAACCGTTAATCCGAAACCGTCGTTTGGGAGTGGAAAGAACATCTATATGTCTATTGGGGCAACTTTCGAAGATCCCTTTGGAAATGTATCGGCCCCTTCTTTCGCCATTTTTTCGGCGGTGGACGTAGTACCACCAGCACTAACCTTCAATCCCGATAATAATGAACTCGGAGTAGCACTTGATTCTGTTTTGACCATCAGTTTTAATGAGCCTGTGAGGAATCTTGATGGTTCACCAATCACCGATAGCGATTTAGCAAACTTCATTAATCTGAGGGTCTCTAATAGGAGGGGGAAAGCCATCCCCTTTAAGGGTGTAATAAATGCTGAAAAAACAGCAGTGATCATAGATCCTGTGTCAGATTTTGAGGACGACCAGAAGATTTCTCTATCTCTTTCCGCTGGTATTGAAGATAAGTACAACAATGCTGTCAGAGCTTCTTCTATCACTTTTTCCACGGTGATAAAAGTTGCCGTCATCGATATTGAACTTCAGGGGCTGACAACTATTGAGAACATCATGTTGAGCGATTACGTTCGAACAGAATTGAATGACACGAGGGTGGCCATCTCTATGGACCGAACGGAGATGCTAGATATCTTGCGGAACAATGCAATCGATCCTTCGGGTTGTGAAGCGGACGATTGCGCTGCCGAGATCGGAACAGTGCTGGACGTGTCTTATATGGTCTTGACCAGATTTGCAAAACTACAGAAGAGTGAGGACTTTGTCACTTCCAGGACCGTGGTTTCGGGTGATGTTGTCATGCGCCTGGTGGATGTGAAAAAACAAAAAGCAAAAAATAGGGTAAAAAAAGAATTCTCAGGTGGTGTGAACCGTCTTGGGCGAATCATGAGAAGGATGACCTGGGATCTGTTGGCAATTACTCCAACAGAAGGACGTTTCGCACTGGACGTCAATAAACTGTCTTTTTTGGAAAGAATAAAGATTGAGCTTTCAGAATTCATGGTCTCTCCCCGGGAATGGGTTTCGGACCATCCGGGACTTGCTATGGGAATAGGTGGTTTTGTTCTTTTATCTTCAGGGATTGCTATATCAATCGCATCCCAGGGCCCTCCCATCATAGGAGGCCCGCCTGAGTTTCCGGAAGTGCCCTAAATGATTCGGCTCAGAAAATTAATAATTGTCTTTATTCTTTCAGTAAACGGCCTGTTTGCACAGGTTACCGTTGAACTCCTTGTTGGTGAAACCGAAGGTTTCGGTTCAGGTAATCAAAAGGGTGTGCTCAATACTTGGTACCATGATTACAAGGTCCAAGGTCTTTATCTTGCTAGTGATCTAACCTCCGCAGGCGTCGTGTCTGGCGCATTGATTACAGATATAGGTATAAAGGTAAAACAGGCACCAGGAAGACATCCCC
>DTTI01000052.1 GCA_012964825.1 Candidatus Neomarinimicrobiota bacterium | reverse complement strand
TTCCTGCCTATCGTCTGCCGCTACTATCGCTTCCTGGACTGGCTGCCTTGAAGCTCTCTTCCGCTTTCTCTTGAGAAAGAAGCAGTGAGTTAATAAGTTCAACAACCTCAGTTTTTGAATTCAAACACAAGGGTTCTGTTACAATGAGTAAAATGAATGGAAAAAAAATGAAATCTCTGGCTACAGCTGACAGAGACGCTATCCTGAAAAATGCCGCTTCCGGAGTGCGGGACTATGTTTCCCTGCTGGAAGAACAGATCGAACAATTGAGCGAGATCGGGCTCGCCCTCTCGAAGGAGAAGGATATGCCCATACTGCTGGAAATGATCCTTGAAGAGGCAAAACGGATCACCAACTGTGACGGTCGGACTCTCTATATGACGGCGGATGACGAGCGGCTGAAATTTGAGATTGTGAGAACGGATTCCCTCAATTTCCACATGGGTGGTACCAGCGGTGAAGAGGTTCCTTTCTATCCCGTAAAACTCTACTTGGAAGACGGCAAGCCGAACCACAGCATGATAGCTGCCTACGCCAGTCTGACGGGAAAGACCATCAATATCCCCGACGCCTACAAAGCAAAAGGGTTCGATTTTTCCGGTACCAAGATGTTTGATGATAAAACAGGCTACCGGTCAACCTCTTTTCTCACAGTTCCTCTGAAGAATCATCTGGATGAGATAATCGGCGTTATTCAGCTTTTAAACGCCCAGGATCCGGACACAGGAAAAGTGATCCCCTTTTCTGAAAAGGCACAAAAATTGGTGGAATCTCTTTGCTCCCAGGCGGCGGTGGCTATCACCAACAAGCAGCTTATTGAACAGCTGGAAGAACTTTTTGAGGCGTTCATTAAGCTCATTGCCACGGCCATTGATAGGAAATCACCCTACACAGGTGGTCACTGTACCCGGGTACCTGTTCTCACCATGATGCTGGCCGACGCCGTTGAAGAAGCAAAGTACGGCCCCTACAAGGAATTCAGCATGACAGAGGAGGAGCGGTACGAACTCTACATTGCCGGATGGCTTCACGATTGCGGAAAAGTTGCAACGCCAACCCACGTGGTGGACAAGGGGACCAAGCTGGAAACCATTTTCGACCGTATCGACACCATCGATACTCGTTTCGAGGTGCTTAAGAGGGATGCCAAGATCGACTATCTCCAAAAATTGGTGAACCAGAAATCTTCCAAGAACGGCGAGGCGAAACAGCTGGAACGTGAATACAACGCGAAACTCCGCCAGATCAGAAAAGACCAGAAGTTCATCCAAGAGTGCAATGTGGGCGGGGAGTATATGGCGAAACCTCTTCAGGACAAGGTCATCGGCATCAGTAAATATCCCTACAGGCAGGATGGGAAAAGACGATTGTTCCTTACACACGAAGATGTGCGGAACCTCAATATCCCCAAGGGGACGTTGCTTCCTGAAGAGCGACAGATCATCAATGACCACATCGTTATCACTATTGATATGCTGAACCAACTTCCTTATCCGAAACATTTGAAGAATGTGCCGGAGTTTGCCGGTGGGCACCACGAGAAGCTGGACGGGACAGGTTACCCGCAGGGTTTGACCCATGACGATATGTCTACGCAGGCGAAGATTATGGCCATTGCCGATGTGTATGAGGCACTCACGGCCGCCGACCGACCATACAAGGATGGTAAAAAAATCTCCATGGCAATGCGGATCATGGGATTCATGCGGGATGACTACCACATCGATCCCGACCTGTTTGAAATCTTTGTCAAAGAGGATGTCTACAGGAAGTATGCAAAAGAACATGTCAAATCCAACCAGATTGACGAGGTGATGCAGGACGCCCTTCTTGGATGAAGACACAGTCCCTTAAATCCTTGAACCGGTCGGAACTCAAAGATTATGTCTTTGAGATCCAGGACCATATTGACGGATTACTTCAAGCTGGTGAAGACATTGATAATTTTCTTGATAACACCGATATTTTCGACGAGTTCGAAAAAGTTTTACCTGATGAGGAGTACGGTATTTTCGTCATAACAATGCTCAACAAGATTCGTACCGATTATATCATCGAGAGACTGCTGGACGTGGTGGAAGGGTCACAGAACAAGTCCAACGGCAGTATCCCCAAATCGTAAGGAAAGTCAGAACTTAAAAAACAATTCACATGATTGCTGAACCACTGCTTTTT
>DTTI01000051.1 GCA_012964825.1 Candidatus Neomarinimicrobiota bacterium | reverse complement strand
GACGGCCGTCTGGACATTGTGGCAACAAACTGGGGATTGAACACAAAGTATCATGTCAGTGAGGATCATCCACTGGAGCTTTATTATGATGATTTTGACCGTAATGGCACACTGGATATTGTGGAAGGTCACTGGGATGAGGAGATGAAGGCAATGGTCCCTGAAAGAGGACTGTCGTGTCTCACCAGAGGTATCCCTTACATTAAATCCAGGAAGAACACCTATGCTGATTTTGGAGAATCAGATCTGTACGGCATACTGGGTCATCGATTGACTGAGGCCACAAGAATTGAGGCGACAATTCTCCAGCACTCTCTCTTCCTGAACACTGATGGCGGTTTCCAACGGATTGATTTATCTATAGAAGCCCAGTTTTCCCCTGCTTTTGGTGCTGTGGTAGCGGACATGGATGGTGACGGTCACGAGGATGTTTTTCTCTCCCAGAACTTTTTTGCTTACCAGATAGAGACCTCCCGAAGTGATGCCGGCCGGGGTCTCTGGCTTAAAGGTGACGGCACAGGTGTTTTAGCGCCTGTTCCTGGCCAGGAAACGGGTGTTAAAGTCTACGGTGAGCAGCGGGGTGCTGCTGTTGCCGACTTTGACAATGATGGTCGAATCGATCTTGTGGTGAGTCAGAACGGGGCGGAGACAAAACTATATCGCAATGTGGGAGGTGAACCTGGCTTGAAGTTAACTGATGTACAATCGGGACAGGTAAGAGTAAAGTACAAAGATGGTTCTTATGGTCCGCTCAGGGAAATACGGGTGGGGGGAGGATATTGGAGCCAGGACAGAAATACAGTGATCCATTTCAGATCGGGTGCGGAATCTGTGGATGTAAGGGACACGGATGGGAGAATAACCAGCTATCCTGTTCCGGTTCAAACACCTTCCTCCAAATAGATGGAACTTCATAATGATCCCATTAAAAAGTTTTGTAATAAGTGTCTTATGGACATCACTAAGTGAGTTTTTATGAGCACAAAAAAAACTTGCCTCTCTTATCCTGTGCTGTTTAAAATTCGGGCCTTGTATCAGTGGTACTCATGCGAAGAGATTTGAGTATTTCAAAGTAACTAGATTTATCTAATTAAACTGAGGTAGCAATTGATGAAAAAGCTGATAGCTCCAATCCTTCTTTTTTCCGTGGCTTTGTTTGGTCAGCAGGACGCTGTAATCACAGGCCAAGTCACCAATAGTTTGACAGGAGAACCACTTCCTGGTGCTAATGTTATGGTTGAATTAACCATCTATGGCTCCGCAACGGACGTTAATGGTGAATATTCAATCACTGTCCCAGCGAGCTCGGTTCAAGGACAACAGGTCAGTGTCATGGCACGCTTCATAGGTTTCAGAGATTTGTCTTCTGATATGACTCTGAACCCCGGTTCTCAATCCCAGGATTTTTCTATGATCGAAGATGTTTTAGAAATGGATGCTATTATTGTGACAGGTGTAGCTGAAGAAACGCCAAAAACAAAACTTACTTTCAGTGTTGGTCATGTCAGCCAGGCGGCACTGGAAAGTGTACCAACCTTTTCAGCTGAAAGTGCTCTTCGGGGGAAAGTTGCAGGTGTTAAAATTGTACGAGGAAGTGGCGAGCCTGGCCGAGACGCCTCCGTTCTGCTTCGGGCCCCTACAAGTATCAATTCCTCAGGCAGATCTCAAGACCCCCTTTATATAGTTGACGGTGTGCTTGTCGATCCATCTGTTTCTGGGAGTCCCCTTTCTGATATTAATGCTGATGATATTGTTAGTATTGATGTTGTAAAAGGTGCGGCTGGAGCCTCCCTCTATGGCTCCCGTGCAGCTAATGGGGTTGTAAACATTACCACGAACCGTGGAAAAGGATTAGCCCGAGACATAACAAACGTAAAAATTAGAAGTGAGTATGGTTTTAATGAATTGAGGAAAGACTATCCTCTCCGTAAATCTCATTTCTACCGGGTTGCTGAGAGCAGCTACACTGATGCAAACGGTGTCAAAGTGGATTCCGGCGACTTCATTGATCGTGATGGGAATTTTGTTGATCCCCGAGGCAAGGGTCTTCGAATAGGAGACAGGTATACAGGTAACTGGGATGTTGACAATCCTGATGAGCAGGACAAAGCAATGATTTTCTTTGCTGATAAACCTTATAAATACATCTCTACTGGTGATATCCTTCTCGATGCAAATCTCCAACCCATTCTTGAAAATGGTAAGCCAAAAGGGTTGCGTACTCTACCGGGAGGAAAGCTCATTAGCCAGATGGATCAGTTTTTTGATCCCGGCGCTTTTCTAACCAACAGTGCTACTATTTCACGGAACTCTGAATCAACCAATTTCAGTCTCAGTTTCAGTAACAGAGTGGAAGATGGCGTTATTGAAGGTCTCAATGGGTATGGCCGGCAAACGTTTCGTCTTGCCGTGGATCACAAGATTCGACCCAACCTAACAGCCTCAGTAAGTACTTATTACGGCAATGTTGACCGAGATGATATTTACGATGGTGTAGGTGGATCATTTTTCGGTATGGTTTTTACAGGTGGAGATGCTGACCTTCAAGCACGACATGCTCCGGTTGGAACCATCACCTATGACTATAACTCCACAACAGGTTTTCCAGACGGTATTCCACAGGATGTTGGGGGCGAACTCTTCATTAATGCCGACCCAACATCTGAAAGGGACAACCCGGTTTATGAACCGCAGACAGCTGAGATGACAGAGCAGCGAAGCCGTCTGATGGGAGGAACAACTCTCACTTACAGGCCTGTTGATTGGTTCAAGTTAGAGGGTAACCTGAGTTACGACCGCTCAAATAGGGAGCTTAATCGGTTCTTCAGGGTTGGATATCAAGATATGTTCGATACAGACATTGCTAAGGGCCGGTATATTAAGTACCCCCAATATGATGAAGCTTTGAATGGGCACTTTACGGCGACGCTTCAGAGATCACTGTTTAATAACAACCTTACTATTACTACCAAAGTAAGGGCCCTGTTTGAAACATTGGATCGTTTCGGTACTTACGGCCGGGGTACAGGCTTGGCGGTGCGAGGAGTTGTTGACCTTGGTGTGGCCAGCAGCGATATGTTGCAGGTTAACTCCTATACTGAGCAGATTCGTTCTGAGGGATATTTTCTTATCTCTAGTTTCGATCTTAAGGATAGATATCTTGGTGATGTTATGGTTCGAAGGGATGTCAGTTCACTTTTTGGCCCCGACACCAGGGAACAGGACTATTACAGGGTAAGTGGTGCCTGGCGGCTTTCTGAAGAGCCATTCTGGTTCTTGGATGCGGTCCAGGAATTCAAGTTACGTGGCTCTCTCGGTACTGCCGGTGGTCGTCCTAATTTCTATTCACGCTACGAGACGTGGACAGTATCATCAGGTAACGTTTCCAAAGGAACACTAGGCAACAAAGGATTAATGCCTGAATATTCAACAGAAACTGAATTTGGTCTTGACATGGCATTTTTAAACAGGTTTAGTTTGGAGATCACCAAAGCTCATAGTGATGTTGAAAACCAGATTCTCAGTATACCACTGGCCTCCTATTACGGTTATCAAAACCAGTGGCAGAATGCTGGGACTCTTTCAACAGACACTTGGGAGTTTAGCTTGCAGGGGAATCTGGTTCGTACCAGAGACCTCTCTCTAACTTTTGGGTTCCTCTTGGATCAAACAGAACAGATTGTCTCTAAGCTGGGCCGTGCCCCTTACATCTTTGCTCCTGGCGATACTCAAGGCTTGCGAATTTTTAGGATTGAAGAAGGCGTTGAGTTTGGTGCACTGTGGGGTTCTGCCAGCATTACTGACCCCCAGGAGCTCTTAGAGAGGTTAGATGGTGTTGCTGCCAGCGCCTTTCCTCTGAGCGAGTTTGACATCAATGATGAAGGTTATGTTGTCTGGGTCGGTTCTGGGAACACATGGAAAGATGGTATTGCTAAAGAACTTTGGGGAACTTGGGTAGAACTCCAGACAGGTGTTGATGATGATGGCGAACCAGTTATGGAGAAGTTTGAATGGGGCATCCCCATTGACTGGGAAAATGTAGCCACCGGTCAAACATCTCGTAAGATTGGAAGTACTGTACCGGACTTCAACTGGAGTGTCTTCAGCAACTTTGATTATAAAGGCTTTAGCGTTTACTCGCTATTTGATGCCCAGGTGGGTGGAGACCTTTACAGTCAAACAATTGCTTGGGGATACGGCATCGAGCAGAACCAAGGTAAAGCTGACCAGACAGGTAGGCCAGACTACCTCAAAAAACCGACTAAATACTTTCAAAATTCTAACAGAAACCACTTCATATTTGATGCCGGTTACGTCAAACTAAGAGAACTGGCTGTAAAGTATACATTCAAGTCTAAGCAGGCCAACCAACCCTTATTGGGTGTCTTCAGCCAGATTGGACTCGGCGTTATTGGCAGAAACTTACTTACTTGGGATAATTATGATGAAGGCTATGATCCTGAAGTAGGAATTGTTGAAGGTGAAGGCGGATCAGCCGTAGTAGCTAAGATTGATGCGTTTCGGTATCCCAATTACAGAACCTTTACAGGTTTCATAGAAGTAAAATTCTAATAATTCAAGTATTTACTACACTATTAAATGTGGAGGAAAAAATGAAAAAGGACACTTTCAAGTTGGTTAAAAGAATCGGCCTTACAGTAATTGTGTTTGCTGTAAGTGGATGTTTGGATTTTGACGTAGAAAACAAAAATGCTCCTGATGAAGCCAGAGCTCTGGCAACACCGAGTGATGTAGAATCACTGATCAAAGGATCGTTTTTGCAATACTATGATGCAATTGAAAGCGGAACGCCGAATATGACTATGGCTACCATGTCTGATGCTTTTACCTGTTCCTGGGGGAATTATGGTATGGGATTGCTATCATCCGAGCCGAGAGTAGAATATGTCAACAACACCGCACAAGGTTACGCCGGTGCATCCCAGTTCCCCTGGTTCGGCCTTTATGGTGCTATTTCCTCAGCCAGTGACGGTGTTCGCAATGTGGAATCGGGGGCTGTGAGTCTTGGCCCCAACACAAAGCGGGCACTTGCTTTTGGAAAGTTCGTTCAAGGCCTTTCTCTGGGATGGCAGGCGCTCTATTTTGATCAAGGGTTTCTTCTTGATGAAGATATTGATCTTGCAATTGATGTTTTGGAGTTGGCTCCATACACAGAGGTGATGGATTTTGCTATCGCCTGTTTAGCGGAAGCAGCCCAAATTGCTGATGGCAATACGTTTACAATTCCTGGTGATTGGATGAATGGCAAAACCTATTCCAACACGGAGTTGTCTCAGGTGGCCCATTCTCACATTGCAAGGTTTATGGCTGCTGTATCTAGGTCTACAACAGACAGAAAGAACGTTGACTGGGCTTCTGTACTTTCTCATATAGATCAAGGTATTACAGAAGATTTTTCTATTACAGGCAATGGTGGTGGTCGCGGTGACCCGTGGTGGAATTCAGCCCAGTGGTATTCAGCGGAGAATAATACTTGGCAGAGAGCCGACTATATGTTGTTAGGTCCTTCAGATGAATCTACCGGTTTCAGCGACTGGTTGGCAAAAAACATTAACGATCGCTCTGAGTTTCTAATGGAAAGTGGTGATAAAAGGATTTGGGCTGGCACTTATTCTGATGATGGTGATGAAGTCCCAGGACTCCTTTATGAACAACTTGGGCCCACAGTATTTCCGTTGTCTAGAGGCACATATCATGCTTCTCGTTATGGGCTTTACAGATGGGATGAGTACCGCTATGTGACTGGTACAGGCAGTCCGGCCCCAATGTTAATGTTGGTAGAGCATGATTATCTTAGGATGGAAGCGTATCTTCATCAGGGAGGTAAAGAAGCAGATGTTGCGGCCTTGCTTGATAAATACCGTACAGACCGTGGAGGGTATCCTTCAGCAGCTGGTGAATCGGCTGGCAC
Source organism: Candidatus Neomarinimicrobiota bacterium (assembly GCA_012964825.1). Taxonomy (NCBI): domain Bacteria; kingdom Pseudomonadati; phylum Fidelibacterota; species Fidelibacterota bacterium. The sequence goes on along the minus strand of DTTI01000051.1, from coordinate 2,849 downwards.
CATTGATGATACTGCCAGTCCGAAAGTTGGTTCAGGTTTATGGGCTATGCTGAAATATGATAAAATGTTGGAGCTTGCATCAAGCTATCCTGGATTAGAATACTTTGAAAAAAGAGGCTGGCATGATCTGTCTGGTTTGACTCTGCTTCATTTTCCAGTCCCCGCTCTGGATCTGGAAACACTTCAGTTAGCTCTTTATTCTCACGGTGGTGGTGTTGGTGATTCAGCACCTCCCAGAGCTATGCCGGGCTATGAGTTTGGTTTGGATAAAGATGATATGAGGCTCAGAAGGTAAGTTAATCACATCAACTTGAATGTAAAGGCCAGTAGATTAAATTCTTACTGGCCTTTATCATTTTAATACCATCAGTTTTGTCTTTTGATCAATAATTATTACCGACCATTTCTGTTTACTCTTTATTCTGTATGCCTTTTATTTTTGAACAATTGTTCTTCTACAATTTTAAACAGTTCTTCAACGGATTTAAATCAATATTCAGCATCACTAGGAGTTTCTTATAGAGCTGAATTTTCTGGGGTTATAAAGGTTGTCATTGAAAATAAACACCAATACGTAATTCTTCGTCATGAGGAAACAGTCAGAGATGTTTATATTGAAACTGACTGGAAAGAGAGGACTCTTTTTCCAGATGAACTGGAAAATAATATTATTGCTGCGAAAACTCGTTTAATCTTCCGTGCCAGGCCTCGACATGCTGGCCAGTATACCATCCACATGTTTGCCGATAATGAAGTCATTATTAAAGGAATGAGAAATTGGCAGCTGGGCCCTTTCTCTCCAATGCTTCAAGCTTCACTAAATGATATTTCTAAGGAACTGCGCTTAGAATATAAAGTTCTCTTTTAACCGTTTTATTTTCATAACATTTAGTTAATTAGGTTCTCGGTTAATTCAGAAAAGAATTTTCCGCAAAAGGTTGCCCAATTATCAGGTTTAAAGTAATAATTGTTATTCTTCTGATTTGCAGCTTTGAAAGTAGCTGCAACGTGGAAAGGCCTGTGTGGAATATTGAACCAGGATATAGATGGACTTTTTTGGTTCTGGTAAAGGGAAAGGGGCCTGGTTTTTCTTTTCTTAATGCAAAAAAGATGGGAATAAATCTTTCAAACCTACTTTCAACTAAATCAATTAAGGATAATCGTCATCGACTTAATGGTTCTGGAGTAACCATGGGTGATATTAATGGTGACGGACTACTTGATATTTATTTTGCCAGACTAGAAGGAGCGAATTCATTATATAAGAATTTGGGAAATTGGAAGTTTAAAGATATTACTTCTTCAGCTGGCGTTGCTTGTGAAAACCAGTTTTCTACTGGTGCAACATTTGCAGACATTGATGGAGATCAGGACATTGACCTTCTAGTGACTTCTCTTGGGGGCCCCCACAAATATTTTGCGAACAATGGACAGGGTCAATTTTATGATATGACGGTTCAAGCGGGTCTTTTACAAAATAAAGGGGCCACAACTATGGCATTAGCCGACATAGACGGGGATGCTGATCTTGATTTGTATGTGGCTAATTATAAAACCTATACGGTAAAAGACCTCTATCTTCCACAAGAAATCAGGCTTGACAAAGTTATTAGTCAAAACGAAAGTGGTTATTACATAAACTCTGAGTTCAAGGAGGATTATTCCCTAAAGATATTGGATAATAGACTATTAATGCGTTTTGAGCATGGTGAGTTAGATAACTTTTACATAAATGAGGGTGAAGGGATTTTTACACCCGTTAGTCTTTTGGGCAAAAGATTTAATCAGCCTGACAGCGAACAGTTTCCTGAATTAAGAGACTGGGGCCTTACAGTAAGGTTTCAAGATATAGATGATGATGGAGATCCTGATATTTATGTCTGTAATGATTTTGAGAGTCCGGACCGGGTCTGGATTAATGATGGTAAGGGGATATTTTTTTCAGAATCAAACTTTTCTATACGGAATTCGAGCTGGGCTACCATGGGAATAGATTTCTCCGATATAAACAGAGATGGCAATATAGATTTTTTCATCCTCGATATGCTAAGCCGCCAGCATAAGAAAAGAATGACTCAAATGTTATATGCTCCTCCAATATCAAGTCCAATCGGCCAAACAAATGACAGACCGCAACATTCTCGAAACTCTCTTTTTTTAAACAGAGGGGATAATACGTTTTCAGAAATTTCTCAATTAAGCGGAGTTGATGCTTCTGATTGGTCTTGGTCTAATCTTTTTTTAGATGTGGATTTAGATGGCTATGAAGATGTAATTATTTCCACAGGTCATTTTTATGATGCGTTAGATGGTGATGCCCTTAACCAACTAAGTAACAGAAATTTTTATGATTTAGAAGATTGGCAAAATAGTCTGTTTGATTATCCCTCTTTGGAACTTCCTAACGTAGCGTTTCGTAATCTGGGTAATTTGCGTTTTGAAGATATGAGTAGTGAGTGGGGATTTTCTTCAGTGGATATCAGTCATGGCATGGCTTTAGGAGACCTGGATAATGATGGTGATTTGGATGTAGTAATGAACAGGTTAAATGATCCAGCGGCCATATACCGCAACGACAGCAGTGCCCCCCGTATTGCTGTAAGATTGAGGGGAGATTCCCCGAACACCCAGGGGATAGGTGCGAAGGTAAAGCTTTTGGGTGGTCCCGTAGACCAGATGAAGGAGATCATCTCCGGGGGCTCCTACCTGTCAGGCTCTGATCCCCTTGTCTCATTCGCTGCCTGGGATGAGCAGAGGGAGTTTACCCTTGAGGTAACGTGGCGTTCCGGTGAGATGAGCAGGATAGAGGGAGTAAAGGGTAACAGGCTGTATGAAGTGTATGAGAGTTC
>DTTI01000050.1 GCA_012964825.1 Candidatus Neomarinimicrobiota bacterium | reverse complement strand
TGGCAGTGTCTATGCTCATACCGAACAGAGTGTTTACTGCGGACAGAACGTCAGCGCCCCCCTCAACAGCGGCGGCGGCGATTTCGCCAATATCGGTAACGTTGGGAGATAGTTTCAAGATCAGCAACTTTTCTGTAGCAGACCTGAGAGCTTGTGTCAACTCTCTGGTCAAGTTCGGATTCACTGCAAACTCAATCCTCCCGGCCTCTACATTTGGGCAAGATATATTAATCTCATATCCGCAAACTGTTCCATCGCTGGATTCTAATTTTTCCAGAACATGTAGATAGTCGTCTATGGAAAATCCTGCAATATTTGTAATGACCTGAGTCTCAATGTTTTCATAAAAAGGAAGCATTTCTTCTATGTATTTGTCCACACCTATATTGGCTAGTCCGATGGAGTTAATCATGCCAGATGGTGTCTCCACAATCCTCGGTGGTGGATTCCCTTCACGGGGATACTTCGTGATAGATTTTGTCACAATGGCGCCCAATTCAGACGCATCCACCAAATCTTCAGTTTCCGTTCCATACCCGAAAGTCCCCGAGGCAACAAAAACAGGATTCGCAAAATTGACGTCACATAGTGATGTAGAAAGATCAACAGTCATGAAAAAACAATCTCCTGCGCCAAGTAGATTGGACCGTCAATGCAGACCAAAGAATATTTCTCATGGTAACTGTGATCCTTCAATCCATGAGAGGCCCGTTCAATGACACACCCCTGGCATAACCCAGTAGCACATCCCATATAACTCTCCACGGACAGCTCGCACGGGATATGGGTACTCGTGACAAATTGATGAACAGCTTTCATCATTGGTTCGGGACCACAGACAAACAGTTTCGTATTTTCAGTCTCGCCGCACACTCTTTCAACAGTGGGCATGACTGTCCCAAACTCTCCCATGGATCCGTCATCCGTTGTGAGGTATATGTTCTTCTCAGGCTCATGGGAAAGGAAATGTTCCTCAACATTCCGGGCACCAAGGACAGTTATATGATTAACATTATTTTTTTGCAAAACCTTGTGGAACCAGAGGATGGGTGCCAGACCAACACCGCCTCCAATTAGGACCGGTGTGGTGCCGTTAGTATCTCCGTAGCTATTACCCAAAGGGCCCAGCAGGTCTATTGACTGGCCCTTTATATATTCAGATAAAATCTTGGTCCCCTCACCAAAAAGCTTGTAAATGATGCTGAGTTTATCGCCCTCTGCATTAGCAATGCTCATGGGTCGACGCAAAGGGTGTTCCCATGAATCGTCCACACAGATGTTCAGGAATTGCCCGGGGGACGGTTCTTCATTACAAATTCTATCTGCCGTAAAGGTCATCTGGAAAATTCCCCGTGCGATTTCTCTGTTGTCCAGGACAGTCCCTTTTTCAGCGACCATTGTTCGTACTGTCACTTGAAGCAGTGGTGTCAGCAATTGATTCCTTAAATTTGTTCAGAAGGGCGATCCTTCCGCCAGCAAACTGTGCCTGCTCACTCTTCCCGTAGACTGATGTGATTTGCTGATAAACCTCCAGGGCTCGGTCGAGATCATTTAGACTACGGTCATAAATATGAGCTATGGTGAGCAGTATAACAGGAGCGTATCTTGTATTTGGATACTGTGCCAAGACAGACTCATACAGTTCAATTGCTTTCTTCGGATCACGGTCTGTCACTTTTTCACCCTGAACCATCAGTTCGGCGGGAGCATCCCTCAGGGTCAGACTCTGGGAAAGGGCAACTTCCATCGCGTACTCACTATCAGGGTATTCATTTATGAGTTGATCCCTAAGATGCGATGCCTGGACTGAATCACCTGTAACGTCATAAAGATAACTGAGAGAATAGAGAGCTTGAGCAGTACTATTTGTTGGCGGGAGAACATTCACGATCCTTTCAAAATATTTCATCCCTTCTACCTCATCACCAAATCTGAATGCCTTCAATTCACCGGCGCTGTAAAGTCGCTGAGACAACTCCTGATACAACTGTGTGGTATCAGAGATTTCAATATATGACTCTTCAGTGAAATTTTCTGTCTTTTCCTCCCGCTTCACGACAGACTTTGAGTTTGGTTGCAATAGCGGGTCTTCAGTAATTGCCTTTTCGTCGGCCTCCTCTTTCTTTACCTGATCACCAAAAAGGGTCGTCTCCAGCTGCTCAATGGCTTCCGTAACCAAGAGAAGGTCATCTATTTCCTGCACCCTAACACGAGCTGAGGGTGCGAAGGTCGATTCCCGGAATTCTCTTTCTACGTTATCAAAATACTTTCTCGCCTGCCCGTATTCTTTCTCATCATACAGGGTGGCGGTTCCTAATGCAAAATATGATTCCGCCGATGCCGCTGTTTTTGGAAAATCTTCGGTAATGGATTCATAACGCTTTCTAGCTTCATCATCCCTGCCCTGCATTTCGTATAGCTTCGCAAGCTCTAGGTTGAGGTCCGCCCTTATGCCTGAGAATTTTTCATTGGTGGTCAGTTCTTCAATTTCCTTAGATGCCTCCGACCACATTTCCATTTCACGATAAATTCGAACAATCTGTAAATGAGATGCCTCCACCCGCTTGGGAATCGGATGTGCGGAAATTACCTTTCTGTAATTCTCCAGCGCAACGTTCAGACGACCTTCCTCATACGCCCGTTCAGCGATTACATAATGAGCGTTCATTCGGTCAAGCCTATTTGACGCAGATTCTGCCGCTCTCACCAAATGGGCCAGTGTTGAATCAACTTCGCCGTATGCTTGGTATATCTCTGAAGCAGTTGTGTGCGCAATCGATCTCAATGATTTAATTTGACTCAACCGGACATCTTCCTCAAGTTCGCTGATGAAATTAAGTGTCTCTTCAAGTGATGATTGAGAAGATTCGATCTTCCATTTACAACGAATGGTCCACAATCGTGCTTCGTTAAGAAGAGGGCTTTCAGGAAAGTCCAAGTTCAGGCGCTCAAGAGATCCCCTTGATGACTGGAATTCCCCCTTGTAATACTGTGCTTTTGCCCGCAAGAGCAGTGCATCATCGCGGAATCTTGATTCGGGATAATTGGCAACAACCAGATTGCATCGAGCTATCGTTTTGTCCAACAACTCTTCGCTTTTCTTAGACAACTGCTCCTCTTTACTGGTTGCGACTATTTCCTGTTCGGCTTCTTCAAAATACTGAGTTGCGTTATAGAAAGTATTGAAATAGGCACAACCCCATACAGCCAGTGCAAAGACCAAAAAGATTCGTTTTGTCAATTTATTCATGATTCTAGGAGTGATATCAATTCTGGCAATATCTCTCCTGATTTTCCCTGAAAAGTCACATCCATTATGGAACTAAGTTCGGTTGGTTCGGTGTTTATTTCAGCAAGAAAAGCGCCGGATGATTTGGCCAGGGAGGAAAGTCCTGCCGCTGGATAGACAACACCGGAGGTGCCGACGGAAATGAACAGATCACACTTTCTGGCATGTTTCTCAGCTAATCGAAAAGCATCAATCGGAAGCATTTCACCAAACCATACAACATCAGGTCTAACAAGACCTCCACACCGACAAATAATCGGCTCCCCGTTTTCACTGAAGAGTTGAACGTCAAATTGTTCTTTACAGTCGATACAATAACTTCTAAAAATATTGCCGTGCAATTCAATGACCTCTTCGCATCCAGCCCGCTGGTGAAGATTATCAACATTCTGTGTGATAACTGCGAATTTGTCCACTTTTGATTCGATTTCAGCCATGGCAAAATGGCCTCTGTTCGGCTTTACATTTTCTACTATCTCTGTTCTGTGCCGATACCACGATTGAACAAGTACGGGATTCTTTATGAACGCATTGAAATTAGCCAGCTCTTCCGGCTTGAATTTCTTCCATAAACCATCAGAACTGCGGAATGTTGGTACCCCACTTTCAGCTGAAACACCGGCTCCTGTAAGAAACACAACATAAGAGTCTGACGTCATCCTTTTAGCCAGACTATCCAAGGCCGATTCTGTGCCAGCGGATGAAGAAGAAATCATTCTGGTTAGGGGGTGAGACGAAGAGAAGGGTGTAAGATGATTCTTCACCAATTTTTCGAGGAAGATTTTACGATAGTCTCAAGAAAAATAAACCTTTAACTTTCGTTCACCTTATGAAACGCCCGTTACCGATTCTCCTCCCATTTCTGATATATCTTTCCCCTATCCTGGCGCAACAAGACACAATTTTAACCCCCATCCCGGATGAAACTGTAGGCTATCTCCAAGTTTCTTGTGACTCCAGCGGTCTTGATATTTATGTGGATAATATCCTCATAGGACAAGTTCCTATTGATGACCCTATTCCATTAAAGCCGGGAGTTCACACTGTCACCTATCTCAATCCCCAGTTTATTACGCTGTTGAGAGAAAACTATGAATTGAACGAGGTTGAATCCCTTCTCCAAAAGAGTCTTCAGCGGGTATATGTGGCTCCGGAGAAAACGGTCACGGTCAATCTTTGGTGGAAGCCTTATGAAAAACAGCTCAAAGCGCGGAAGCAATGGGTCTGGATAAAAACAGCGGTGGGAGTGGCTGTAATCACTTTCCTTGTGGTTCTCAATATTTAATATTCTAAGGATGAATTCAATTATTAGCTTTCTGTGGTCTGAATTTATTGGTTAATTTTTGATATGGATGAATTCACCACTTTTGACACACCACTTCAGTTTAATCCTGATTACAGCTGGCCTGAAGAAGGTACAGAAAAAAATTGCCCGAAGTGCAGACGCTCGCTGACCCTTAACGAGCAGCGTAAAGACTACAAGGGAAAACCGTGGTGGTGTGGAACCTGCCGGTGGCAGTTCACCGACGAAGAAGCCTAGGCCTCTAGTCCCTCTATTTTTTCATTTTACCTTAAGATTAATTTCAGTACCTCAGTTTCCATTTCAGCAGGAAGTCTTCCCTCTCTAAATTTGTATTAAGCTCGGAGCATTGTTTTAAATGGTTGATATCCGCCCTTTTAAGGGCTACAGTTACACTCCATCTAATATTTCTGATCTCTCATCGGTGATTGCTCCTCCCTATGATGTCATTTCCGAACGGGAGCGCGCGGACCTTGCGTCCAGATCTCCTGTTAACTTTATTCACATGACGCTGCCGGCAAATTATGACCCCGCCCGGTCCAATCCAGATTTCTATAAGGAGGCGGCATCTCAATGGAATTCCTGGAAGAAGAACAACACTGTTGCACAGACGGACATGCCAGCCATCTGGTCCCTGAGGGAGACCTACGAAAATAATGATGGTCAACCTGTTACACGATTTGGATTTTTAGCTGAACTGTCTCTGGACGATGAATCAGACCGTTTTGTTCTACGACATGAAAAGACGCACAAAGCGCCTCAGATAGACAGGGTGAGACTCTACGAAGCAACACGTGCCAACCTGAGCCCCCTTTTCTTTATTTATCAGGATGATCCGATCGAGACTGAACATTTTCTGGAACAGTTCAGTACAGCTGAATTGCGAACAGCAGAGCTGGATCATCACGGAAAAGTGTCGTTGGAATTTTCATTGACAGATGACAATGCTTGGATTGAACAATTTTGTCAGTCATTCAGTAATAAATACGTGCTAATTGCCGACGGACATCATCGTTATGAAGCGTCCAGAATTCTTCATAGAGAAAACAACAACGATAATATTAACAGTTCAGCAGTTATGGCCTATCTGGTTCCTGCATCTTCACCGGGGCTTATGGTTCAAGCAACACACAGAGCTGTCCATGGTCTGACGAACTTTAACGAAACGACATTATTACAAGCGTTTGAAGGCCGATTCGCTGTAAACAGTTCACAAAACGACTCTCATCAGATGAATGTTGTCACACCCGACAAAGGTAGATTCACGGTGACACCCACTGAAAAAATACTTGAGAATTTGAGAAAAAAATGCAACCCAACTGCGCTCGCTCATCTTCCTGTAGTGATTCTGGAGGAGCTGATTCTGAAAGAAATTCTTGGGCTGTCACACAGCCAAATGAGTCCAAAAGGGAACCTGAAATATTTTCAGGATGCTGATCTCGCTGTAAAGTCTGTTTCTTCAGGTGAGTGGAATGCCGCATTTCTTCTCGATCCTCTTTCCCTGGATGATCTTTTCTCAGTGACAAAGGCCGGTGGTATCCTTCCTCAGAAATCGACTTATTTTTATCCCAAGGTAGCCACGGGGCTGGTGGTAAGATCTATGGATCATCCATGAACAGCACAACCAAGCCTAAGCTTTTTATACCCGGTCCTACACACGTAGATGAGGAAATCTTAAAAGCGCTCAGTGAATACCCGATAGGTCATCGTACTGCGGCATTTTCTCAACTGTATAATGATGTAGTTGCGGGCATTCAAAAGGTACTTTACACTGATAACAGAATTTATCTTAGCACAAGCTCCGCCACGGGACTATGGGAAGCAGCTGTGCGCAACACAGTTAGGAAAAGGTGTGCTAATTTTGTTTGCGGTGCTTTTTCCAGCCGTTGGCACGAAACTACTGTCAAGTGCGGGTTACCTGCAGATTCCATAAAGGTTGCACTTGGTGAAGCCATTAAACCTGAACTCGTAGACAAAACATTGGCCACCGGAAAGTATGATGTGATAACGTACGTTCACAATGAAACATCCACAGGTGTCATGAATCCCCTCAGGGAAATTGCCGAGGTGATGAAAAAATACCCCGAGGTCATATTTTTGGTTGATATGGTGAGTTCTATGTCGTCTGTCAAAATTGAATTGGATAAACTTGGCATTGATGTGGCACTGGCCAGTGTTCAAAAAGGGTGGGCACTTCCACCCGGTTTTTCACTCTGTATGATTTCAAAAAGAACTTTAGATGTAAGTTCTAAATGCAATAATAAAGGTTATTACTTTGATTTTCTTGTTCTGGAAAAATATGCCAAACGGTCTCAAACACCCTCTACCCCTTCCATTCCTCACATGTATGGTTTGAAACGTCAATTGGAAAGGATCTTCGATGAAGGACTCGAAAATCGTTTCCAGCGGCATAGTGATATGGCTGACCGGGTTCGCACTTGGGCCTTGGATACAATGGGTCTGTTTCCCGAGAAAGGTTATGAATCAGATACGTTAACCTGTGTAGAGAACACCCCGGCAATCAACATTACCGATTTTCAACAGCGGCTTCTCTCTAAAGGGTACATAATATCGGGCGGATACGGCCCGCTGAATGGGAAAACATTCAGAATCTCACATATGGGTGACATCACCCTGGAAGACATTGAGGAACTGCTGGGAGTCATGGATGAAACCCTTAAAGAAATGAACTGATGAAAGTTCTTATCACTGATCCCATCTCTGACGAAGGTAAACAGATATTGACAGATGCCGGTATGGATATTGAGGATGCGTCCGGAGAAAAGTTCTCATCAAAGTTGGATCTTTCAAATATTGAAGGGTGGATTGTGAGAAGCGGAACCACCATAACAGCGAAAAATATAGAACAGGCAGAAAATCTTCGCGTCATTGGACGGGCCGGCGTTGGCGTTGACAACATTGATATCCATGCCGCCACCATGAATGGCGTTCTCGTCATGAATACACCAGATTCCAACACCATCTCAACGGCGGAACATACAGTTGCCCTTCTTCTTACCCTTGCCCGAAATGTTCATGAAGGTTACCACTCAATGATCCATGGAAAATGGGAACGTGAAAAACTTATCGGCACTGAGCTAAAAAACAAAACCGTCGGAGTAGTCGGTCTTGGAAAAATCGGGACAGAGGTCATTAAACGCCTCCACCCATTCAAGATGAATGTCTTGGGCTTTGACCCTTACATTAAGAGAAAAAATTATGAACTGGATTATGTGGAATTTGTGGAACTAGACACACTCTGTCAAAAGTGCGATTTTATCACCATCCACGTTCCAAAAACAGATTCAACTGTTGCCATGTTCGATCTAGACCGCTTGAAAATGATGAAACCGACAGCACAAATTGTAAATTGTGCCAGAGGCGGGATCATCGATGAAAAGGATCTTATTACAGCCCTCAATGAAAAGATTATTTCAGGAGCAGCCCTCGATGTGTTTGAAAATGAACCGCTGACAGAATCATCACTGCTTAATGCCAACAACATCCTCTACACACCGCACCTCGGAGCCTCCACCATTGAAGCGAAACAGGGTGTCTCCACCGCCATTTGCGAGCAGGTCCGGGACTACCTGAGTGATGGTACCATTAGCAATGCTCTCAACATTCACATTGCTGATATGGATATGCTCAAAAGTCTTGAGCCTTACCTAATACTTGCTGAAAAATTGGGCTCTCTTCATCAGCAAATTGCCTCTGGGCCTATAGATTCCGTTTCCATATCTACGGCCGGTTCCCTTAAGGAGATTAAAGTGATTACACTGGCTTTTCTTAAAGGCTTTCTCCAAGAAATTCACGGCAGTACTGTCAATTACATTAACGCCACTGCCGTAGCTGAAAGCACAGGGATTACCATTGAGGAGACTTACAGCCACAAGAAGATAGATTACGCCAACCTCATTTCAACAACGGTACGTTTGAACGGAAAAAGCCTTACTATCCGGGGAAGTCTGTTCGGTGAGGGTCTACCGCGAATAATATATTTTGATGGATTTCATCTTGATTTAAGTCCTGAAGGAAAGCTCCTTTTGATTTACAACAAGGATGTTCCTGGCGTAGTTGGTAAAGTGGGGACACTGCTCGGAAAGATGGATGTTAACATTGCCGGCTACCAGTTAGGAAGAAAGGAAGGCTCCGAAGTGGCCATTGGATTGATCCGCATTGATTCTGACCCCTCGCCTAATGTGATTACA
>DTTI01000049.1 GCA_012964825.1 Candidatus Neomarinimicrobiota bacterium | reverse complement strand
ACGTCCAGATCACCGTCATTATCAAAATCCGCCAGCGCCATACCGTGTGAAATGTCAGTAGAAGAAAAACCCCAGGCATCACTCATCTGTTCAAAGGTCAGATTTCCGCTGTTCCTGAAAGCAAAATTAGCTGTCTCAAGCCGGGGATAAAGGAACATTGTACTTTTGGTGAAATCGATCATTCCAGACCGGGTGCGGGAGCGAATCATGGCATCGGTATCCGAATCCATCACATCGAAGGCGTGGCCTGTGGTTAATAGCACATCCTCATAACCATCCAAATCCATATCGAGAAAGGTGATGGACCAGGTCCATTCCGAAGCCTGTAGGCCGGCATACTGGGCAATCTCCGCATACGTATTATCACCACGGTTTAGAAACATAGTGTTGCGCATGTACTGAGGACGGTTATCAATAGCACCGATGGTCAGAGGCGTCGGCAGCATGGTACCCATCTGGGTTTTCCGGCGTTTATGGCGAACACTGAGCATGTCCGCTATGAAAAAATCAAGGTCTCCGTCTCTTTCTATATCAGAAAAATCAATAGCCATGGACGAATTGCTGGTAGAACGGACAGCCACGTCGGAGACAAGACTGAAATGACCAGTCCCATCATTTAGATAGAATCTGTCCGGGCTCTCAAAATCATTACAGACATATAAATCAGGATCTCCATCAAGATCCACATCCTGAAATCTGGCCATGAGGCCCCAGTCCCTGAGATCAGGCGCTGTTCCATTGAAGCTGAACCGGTCGCCTGACACCGGTTCTTTGGTGAAGTGGCCCGAACCGTCATTCAGCAAGAGTGCATCCTCCTCACCCATTTCAAACCAAAGGATCTGATTCCCGCGAACTTCAACAGTGTAATGTTTGATGAACTTATCCCTAATGCTGTAGTTTCCATTCTCTTCAGATACAATCTCATCATAAGACAGTTCGAAAGGCGTGTAGATGTCTTTAGCCAAAATAGCTTTGTAATTGGCCAAATAGAGATCCAGATCACCATCACCATCTACATCGGCCAGCGCCATGGTGGTGGCACCTGTATTTGAGGCCAAACCGGAACCTTCCGTCACTTCAGTGAAAAGGCCATTACCGTCATTCATAAAAAGTGCGTTGGAGCCACCGATGGCGGTTACCAACAGGTCAAGATCATTATCACCATCTAAATCAGCAAAAACTGAACCGGTGGAAAACTGATCCGCACAAGCGACACCGGCTTTTTCTGTAATGTCTTCAAACTCCCAGCCACCCAGATTCCGGTACAGGACATTAGGGCCGTCTGTTCTACAAAAATAAATATCAGTAATGCCGTCGCCATCTACATCACCAGTGGTGACGCCGGCCCCGTTTAGCAGTGCCCGATTCGCCGCAATCTGTTCTCTGCTTATACCATTCCGGAAAGTAACACCAGTTTTTTCCGATGTCAGTTGGATCAATCCATCTTGACCTCTCTTGGTCCTAAGGTGTGCCCATCTGTGGCTGCCTTCATCTTGCCATTGGAGAGTCGTCTTTTCGCAGCCGAAAAAGAGAAGGGTTGAGATAACCCCAATCACTGTTCTTTTTATATGATTACACACCAACGGATTCAAATATGCTGACCATTAGCTTCATTAGAATTAAAGAAATGGAATATACTACAAAGGTGTGATCCAGCCGGCAAGAGAACCGGGAAGGAGGGGAGGGTCAGAAGGTAAAATTCAAAATCTAATTTGGAGGGTCATCGTCACCGTCTTTTTCATTCGGTTCCGACCTGATAATCTTATCACCATCATTGCCTTGGCAGCTTGCAGTACTAAGTACAAAAAAGCATGCCATAAGCAACAACCACCAAGTCAATTTACCCAATTTCATTTGCATCTCATTTCCTTACAAGGAACTTATTAATCCCTGCGAACAATCACAACACTCTCGCCATCATCGCTGGCAAGTTGGGATTCACTCCCGTCGGGCCACTTAATAATGATTGTTTTCGCACCCTCTCCAGCACCAAGCGTTGGAGCACCATTTTGACTCCAATAGCCCGACCCAACTTGAATCTCACGTATTGGACCAACAGTGCCATCCTCGTATTGTACCCGTACTTTAGCTCCGACTGGAATCACCTGCTCTAATTTAAGTCCCGGTTCGGCTGAAATGTTGCGGTACAGTGTTGTGGGTGCCCCGTTCTGACTCACCACAAGATCGATTCGACCATCATTGTCAAAGTCGGCAA
>DTTI01000048.1 GCA_012964825.1 Candidatus Neomarinimicrobiota bacterium | reverse complement strand
TTAAGATCAATAAAAGCCAGGATATGTGCATTAATACAAAAGATAGAAGATGGGTACGGCCAATCCTAATGGACAACCCCTAACGTTAGGTGTGATGGGTATTGTGATGACCGGAAAACGGTCTGCGTTGCGATCTCATAGTCATCAGGCTGCGCACGGTACGTATCCACAAACTTCTGCGGGTTCCGGTCGTAAGCTGGGAACCAAGAGCTCTGAATATGAACCATAATCTGGTGCCCAGCTTTAAAGGTATGATACCTATCTCGTAGATCGATTTGAATGGGTGTTACTTGTTCTGGAACCATGGGTTCGGGTTCCTCAAAACTATTACGGAAGCGGCCCCTCATTATCTCTCCTGCTAGATGCATCTGGTAGCCTCCCATAGGTATATCACATGAAACGCTACTTGGAGCATCTCCCGGATAAACATCTATAAGCTTCACTGCCCAATCCGAATCCGTGCCAGTGGTAGAGACCCAAATATCAGCTAATATTGGACCAACAACTGTCAAATCCTCCTCCAAAATATCGGACACGTATACCATCACATCTGGACGAGTTGAAGCAAAACGTTGATCTTCCACTTTCCAAAGGTGTCCTAAGGTCGTCCGGATCTCCGCGGAAAATGGTACTGGTTTATTGGGGTCGCTTACCCAAGAATCCCCAAGTTGCGTATCCTGTGATGTAGGTGGATCAAAGGATAACTTGCTTTCTTCTCTTAGATAGATTTTCTTTTCGAGCACGTTTTTGGGAGGCCATGTATCATGTGTCTCCCACACATTCGCCCCCGTGTTAAAAACTATTGCCTCGTGAGGAGTCCAGTCTTGTCCACCACGAAGGTGATGCTCAAAGAAAGGGAATTGCACTTTAGTCTGAAAATATACTGAGGTTTGAGAATCAAAATCTATACAGCCCAAATGGTCTCCCCACATCCGGCGCCAGCCACCATGCAACCAAGGGCCAACAACTAAGGTGTTCTCACTGTTAGGGTTCCTTTCCTCAACTGTCCGGTAAATAGACATGGGGCCATAAAAGTCCTCTGTGTCGAACCAGCCGGCAACATTTAGTATTGCATGGTCAATCCCATCTAAGTATTGAAGCGCATCTTGGCGCTTCCAATATTCATCATAAGTATCATGCTCCATAAATTCTTGCCAGGCGGGAACATCACCCTGAAAGTAGAGAGCATCAATGTTTGAAGCAGATCCGGCTTCCATGAAAAACTCGTATCCCCAAGGTGTACCATAGTCAAATGGTCCCACACGTTGTTCTGTTGGAACGTCGCGTGTTCTTGCATGTCCGGCAAGCCACTGAAATGCATACGTAATACGAAATGCTCCATTATGATGAAAGTCATCACCGATGAACATGTTGCTTGGTGAGGCCTGCGGGGACGACGCCACAAGGGCGGGATGGGCATCTACCATTCCCATAGCCGTTTGCCAACCCGAGTAGGAGATTCCCCACTGACCAGCCAGGCTGTTATGGCCTTCTATATTATTTATTAACCAGTCAATAGTATCATAGTTATCTGTACTTTCATCCACATCCATTGGCCCCTTAGGTTGTAAAGCTAATGGGCGAATTACTTCAAACTCTCCCCCTGATTTAAACTTCCCGCGGACATCTTGGAACACAAATATATAGCCAGCCCTATCAAACTCCACAGATGGGCCCAATGGATTGCGGTACTCCTCGGGTTCATAGGGTCCGATTGAATATGGTGTTCGGAAGAGTAAAATAGGCACATCCTCGGACCAATTTTTAGGCATGTAGACAAGAGTGTAAAGCTCAACTCCATCTCGCATTGGAATCATATGCTCTGATTTGTCATAATTAGCTTTAAGCCATAATAGGTGCTCTTCAGTTCCTCCGTGGGTTGGGCCACTGGTTGGCCGAAGTTTAGGAAGTCCTAAAGGTACTGATGTAACTTGTCCATAGGGTCGAGCTTCTGAAGATACTGATGCTACCTGCCCAGTACATCCCGACATAAACAAAATTGTTTCAAGTAAAACAAAAAAAGACAAGAAACGTTGTATACTCTCATTGGGTAATTGTGCATTTATTTTTTTCATCTTAAGTGTTTTTCTAAGAAGGGATGTTAGGATTATTATTCCGCTCCACATTAGGTAATGGGAAGCACCTCATTTAGCGAAGTCATATTTTCTATTGAGTCCGTGAAAAACCCTCTCGCAGGGCCAATCTATACAGCTATGAAGAGAAAATCAACTCTCCAAAAATTATATCACG